>JBOGMA010000333.1:0-4599 GCA_050746465.1 Acidobacteriaceae bacterium | reverse complement strand
AAGGCCGCGTCTCCGGCTTCTACCACGGCAAGCCCACGGGAGCCATCACCGACTTTCGCGAGTGGCGCACGCCCCAGGGGCAGGAGCGCATCGAGTTCGGAAAAAAGCACGACGACATCAACATCTTCACCGGAAACTTCTGCTGGGAGGCCACCTTCCAGGGCAAGCGCGCCCTCCCCAAAGACATCTGTACCGACTACCTGCGCCGTCGCGACCACTCCGTCAACACCGCCCTGCGCACCTGGATGAACGATCCCAAAACCATCCTCATTGACGACGGCCAGTCCCTCTCTGAACGCCACCTCACCGACCAGGTAACCCTCATCAACGGCCAGAATGAGTCCATCACCATCCAGATGGACGCCGAAACCCACCTGCCCCGCAGTTGCTCCTTCCAGTACCGCGACCCCATCTACCACGACAAAGACACCGACCGCGAAGAATACGACAACTACCACCCCATCGATGGATTCCCCACCCCCTTCAGCGTCACCCACTTCAAAAACGGAGACATGGTAAGCCAACGCTACCTCTACCGCGCCGCCTACAACATCCAACTCCCACCCGACACCTTCAACATCGACGCGGCCACGGCAAAGGTAAAGAAATAGCGCCGGAGGCATCTCCTGAATCTGCCACATTTCTCGTCTGGCCTGTAAACTCGTACCGCGGAACCTCGTCTATCTCTGTGACATGGGACAGAGTGTTTCCACGGAGCTTCCGCCGTTGGTGCAGGAGCAATCGGTGCTGGAGCTGTCTGATTTTGACGAAGTGGTGCGCCTGTACCGTCCGCGCATCTTTCGCTTTATCGTGGCTTCCATCGCGGACCGGGACCTTGCTGAATCACTCACCCAGGACTGTTTTTTGAAGGCTTATGTCGCGCGACATCAGTTTCGCGGCGAGTCGAGCCTCAGCACCTGGCTCACGCGTATTGCGCTGAACCTGATTCAGGACCACCTGCGCAACCGCCGCATGCGCTTCTGGCACAAGACCCGCGACTCGGCGGTGGATCTGGTCGATATCAGCGACTGGATCCCCGACACGGCGGTATCGGCGGAAACGGCCTGCCTGCAGCAGGAGCGGGTCAAGCAGGTTTGGAAAGCGGTGGACGAGTTGTCCTCCCAGCAACGCATGGTCTTTCTCCTTCGTTTTGTCGAGGAGTTGGAATTATCAGAAATAGCGGAAACCACAGGAATGAACACCAGTACCGTAAAGTCGCATCTCTACCGCGCGCTGCGCGTCGTTCGCGAGCGCGTAGGAGGTCAGGCATGAAACCCATCAACGAACGCGATCTCGAACCCACAGGCGAGCTCGCCACCGGCATCCACGATTTTCGCGCCGCCGTCACGCACGTTGCCGAGCGCGAAACCGCGCGCCCTCTCGCCATTGACTGGCTCGCCCCCGCGCGCAAGCGCCGCCGCAGCCATCAGCACAGGCTGGTCCTGGGATGGGCCTGCGCCGCCGCCCTCTGCTTCGCGACTGTGCAACTTACGATGATGCCGATTTCGATTCATGTGAGCCCCGCGCCCGCCCACATCGCCCAGCAGGCTCCGGCGCCGCTTGTGCAAACGACTGAGCCCGAGAGCAACAGCGGCCTGATGGAACAGATCGATGACGACGTTTCCGAGTCTGTGCCCTCCTCGCTGGCCCCTCTGGCTGAACTTGGAAGTTCCGACACTGCAAGCACTTCGGGCGACTCTCCGTTCGCTGGAACAGTGCTCGCGCAACCCGGGAGCCCCAATGGTCACTAGAAAGTTCCGGCCCACGCTCGTCCTGGCCCTTGCCTCGCTGCTTTGGTTCTCCGCTGTTCCGTCGTTTGCCCAGGCCGGCAACAATCCCGGCCCGGCGGCGGACCACGACCACCCGCCCATGGAGCACCACCACCACGGCCGCTGGTGGGACAATCCCCATCTCGCCCAGAAAGTCGGCCTCTCCGATGCCCAGAAGCAGCAGATGGACCAGATTTTCGAGAAGCACCGCCCGCAATTAAAGGCCCTGAATGCCACGCTGAAGAAGGACGAAGCCGCGCTCCATCCGATGCTCTCGGCCGACAAGCTCGACGAACATAAAGTTCTGCACCAGATCGACACCATCGCCCAGGCCCGCGCCAATCTGGAAAAGGCCAACGCCCGCATGTTGTTCGGTATGCGTAAAGTCCTTACGCCTGAGCAGTGGAAGAAACTCCAGGAACTGGCCCGCGAGTGGCACGAACGCCACCACGGCCAAGACCACCACGGCCCGGACGACGGCGCTCCACCACCGAAGCAGTAAAAAAGGAACACAAAGATACGCGCCGTGAATTAGTTTTTCCTGAGCCCTGAGCCCTGAGCCCTGAGCCCTTACTTCGCCTGCACCGCAATCACCCGAATCTCCGGATACTGCTGGTTCCATTCGTCCGTCACATGGTCGAAAATCAGCCGGAACTCCCGCGTCTGCCCCGGACCTATCGGCGCGGCCGAAACCGGCTCCACGTCAATGTACGGCTCGTGGGTCCGAATCCACTGCATCGGCATCGTGTCCTTCTGCCCGATCTTCCCGGTAAAATCCATGAACGCCACCTGGACTGTAATCCCGGACAGGGTCTGGGTGCCGTTGTTCTTGATATCACCGTCGATATACGTCTGCTTCGCCCCGGACAGGGTCGAGGACTCACTCATGCGGAGATTCGAAATCGCCAGGTCCTTCGCGTAGCTGGCCGCCGCGGCCAGTCCCGCGCCGCCCGGATTCGACTGGTTCGCCCCCGCCGGTCCGCGCCCCATCAGCAGGAAGGCAATCACGATCAGCGCAATCACCACCCCTGCGATGACCCAGGGAAATACCGACCGCGACTCTTTTCCCGACCCGTGACTCAGAACTTCGTTGTGATCGCTTTCTGCCATCAGCCTGATTCTACCCCCCGCTCCCTGCAATCCGGTGTTTTCCCACCAATGGAATGCGGGTTCACTCTCTTGCTACCTTCGCGGCACAAAGCGAAAATAAAACCGCATCAGACTGGAAAGTTGTGCGTCTAATTGGGTCAGAAGAGAGTTCGGAGAAGTACCCGACGATGATTGAAACCTGAGTAGGAAACTGAATCGAGGCCGCACCATGGAAAGCCCCCAAATCCAATCCGCTGCCCGTCACCACATCGGCGACTCGGCCTACCAGATCGCCGTCGTTATTGCCGCCCTGCTGCTCCTCGCCACAGTATCGCTTCTCTAATCAATTAGCGACATCGCGTACTGCGCATCAACCTCCAACCGCGCCGCCCGGGCCTCTTTCGTTAAATCAAACACCAGCCGCTCCAGCACCAGCCGCTTGTCCGGAGGCTGCGACCGCAGCTCCAGATCGGCTCTCGCAATCAGACGCAGCGCCCGCGTAATCTCCCGGCTCGATTTATATCTGCGCGCCTGCCGAATCAGCGTTTCCGCCGCAAATGGCGGCATCCGGAACCCCTGCCACAGCGCCTGCCAAATCGCCTTCGGGTCGCGCACGTTTTTCTCCAGAATCACCAGCATCTGCCGAAACGTCCGCGCCAGCATATAAAGGTGCCCAATGGCCGAATCCTCTCCGCCATCGGAAGCATTCAGCAGCCCGTGCAGCAGCTTCAGAGCGCGCACCGTGTCTTTGGCGGAAATCGCATCGGTCAGCTCATAGAGAGACCGCTGCTTGGCCGCCAGAACCATGGTCTCCACATCGCCCAGCGTCACATGCTGCTTTTCGCCCGCGTACAGCGACAGCTTCTCCCGCTCGCTGGCAATCAGCATCATGTCCGCGCCCAGCGCGTCGGCCAGCTCCCGCGCCGCGTCCTGGTCAAACTTCACGCCCTGCCGCTCGCTCTCGCCGACGATCCACTTCAACGCATCGGCTTCGTCCACGCGAGCCAGCTCCACCATCCCGCACCACTCGCCCAGCGTTTCCCGCAGCCGCTCATAGCGGTTCTTATCCTCCAGGTCCATCCGCCGAACGTCCGAAGGAATCCGCAGGTAATCCGCCACAAAAAGCATCAGGCACTGCGGGTTTGGCGAGCGGAAATAGGCCTCAATCGCGGCAAACTCTTCCTTCTTCGCGCCCCGCGTATACAGAGTCTTCAGCCCCCGCACAAAGAACACCTGGAACGGAGCCATCAGCGAGGGAGTCTGCGCCCGGTCCAGCGTCTCAAAAATGCTGGTCTCGCTCAGGTCAATATCCGACAGGCAAAAGTCCCGCATTTCCGGCGGAACCAGCGCCTCCAGCACCGCCCTGCGGCAGCGCTCGTAGAGAAAAATCTCGTCGCCCGCCAGCAGGTAGCCCGCACGCAGCTTCCCGCTCTTCACCTCGGCAATGAAGCGGTCAGCAGCGGCAAATCCAGCGCCCATTATTTCGGCCTCGCAACGGTCATCAGAAGGACTCCAGAATATCCGACACCACCGACCGCGCGAAATCCCGCGCCAGCCGCTGCACCGCCGGATTGTCTTCCTGGATAAAGCTCGCCAGGTCCTGCGTCGTCTCGTACTGCTGCCGGAAACGATAGGAGGGGTTCTTGTACAGAACCCGCCCGTCGCGATCCACCAGCTTTACGCTGGCCTTGATGGTGATCAGAAAGCTCGACGACTGCCCCGTCCGCGAGTTATACGTTAG
>JBOGMA010000332.1:0-4186 GCA_050746465.1 Acidobacteriaceae bacterium | reverse complement strand
CCACCAGACCGGTTGCCAGCAGCGTTTCGCACGCGACCCGGCTGTAGGGATCCTGCTCAAGGCAGGCATCCAGCACCGCGTCGGAAATCTGGTCCGCCATCTTGTCGGGATGCCCTTCTGTCACCGACTCCGAAGTAAACAAAAACCTTTCTCTTTGAGACACTCCATCCCTCCAGTACACGCATCGGCAGCCACAAACTCTCACGTCCCGCTGGAGCCGGGCAGACCCGCGACTATGTTGTTTTCATGGTACTAGACGCGGCCACCAGCGACAAAACCTTCGCGCCAAAGGGGAAAACCGGGCATGCAGCGGCGAAATCACGCTTTAAATGGCGCGCAGGCCGACAATCACGCGGCGCAGCACTTTGCCATCGCGCCACCCGCGACCCCCGTATGCTGAATTTTCAGGGAACAGTAAGAACTACAAGGAAGCCAAGGGGCAGGGATGCCCCAACCCGCTTCGTTAAGCAGCCAGTTTTATGCTGAGGAAGTTCCAGGCCAGCCAGCCCAGCGCCGCCAGCAGGACTACCAGCGCCGTCACTCCGGCCCACTTCAGCCGCATTGCGGGGCGATCGGCCTTGGGCCGACTTTTGCCCACATTTTCGGCAAAGGCGGTCCAACTTACGTCGTCGTCCTTCATCTGGCCGCTGCTCTGGTAGGCCGCTATATAGCGCACTACCCATTTCTCAGGATTCAACCCGACCACCTGCGCGTAGCTGCGCACGATGCCCTTGTTGAACACCCCGCCCGGCAGATCATCAAAGCGGCTCTGCTCAAGCGCCGCCAGATGACGGCTGCTGACCTTGGTCGCTTCGGCAATGCATGCCAGCGTGATTTTCCGGGATTCCCGCTCCTTCTTTAGGTCTTCTCCAAATTCACTCATTTCCTATCCTCAATCGCATCGGGCAGCCCTCCCTCTGGATTTCAGGCGGACTTTTAATAGACCATAAAAGCGGGCCGGGTGCAAGGTCAAAAATTCATGGTTACCCCTTTTTTTTCAGTAACCTTGCTCGCCTGTAGCCCAATGATCGGTGCAAGACGCCAAAAACTTGAGGTCGAAAACGACAAATTTTTAGACTCAAATCCCGTTTTTGCTAAACTTTAGGAACAGAACCGTGCCGCTCCGCTGCAATCTCCGTGGAGCTGCGTGATCTGGCAATCCGGTCCCCGGCTCTGGTTCCCGGCCTCAGATTCTCCGGCCCTCAGCCCTGATATCTGAGCCCTGAGCCTTTTGGAATCATGAACAAACTTGTCGTCGGCAACGTCCTCCACCGCCCTATCCGCACCATCATCAGCGTGCTGGCCGTCGCCATTGAGGTCATCATGATTCTCTCCATTGTGGCCATCATGGTTGGCATGGTGAACAATGCCCGGAATGAAACCAGCGGCATCGGAGCCGACATCATCGTCCGTCCGCCCAATGCCAGTTTTATCAGCGCGGTTGGGGGAGCGCCGGTCCCGGCCAAGATCGCCGATGTGCTCGCAAAGCTGCCTCATGTGGCCGTCGCCGCTCCGGCCATCGCGAACTTCAGTATGGCCCAGGGAATCGAGACGATTTGGGGCATTGATTTTGCAAGCTACAACGCCCTCAGGCCATTTAACTTCCTCTCCGGAGGCCCCTTTCAAGGCGCGAACGACGTTATGGTTGATGATCTTTTCGCTCGCGCGGCACCCAAAGGCCAGACCCGAGCGGTCGGATCCACCGTTAAGCTGCTCAACCACGAATTCCGCATTTGCGGCATCGTCGAGCACGGAAAAGGAGGCCGGGTCTTTCTCCCAATTCGCACCCTCGGCCAGCTCATGGGCTCACCCGGAAACGCTTCTGTCTTCTACATCAAGAGCGACAATCTGAAGAACCAGGGCCTGATTGAGAAGGAAATCAAGGCCACGCCGGGACTCGGCAATTACCAGGTCCAGACCATCCAGGAATGGATGTCGCTGATGACTCCCGAACACCTGCCCGGCTTCAACATCGCACTCGACACCGTCATCGCGATCGCAGTCATTGTCGGCTTCCTGGTCATTTTCCAATCCCTGTACACGGCGATCATGGAGCGTACCCGCGAGATCGGCATTCTTAAGTCGATGGGAGCCTCCAAGCTCTACATCCTCAATGTGATTCTCCGCGAAGCCCTGCTGATCGCCATCGCCGGAATTATCCTCGGCATCATCGGAACCCAGATCATCAAGTTCGGACTTGACGTGCACTACGCCAAGTTCTCCTTTCAGCTCACCTGGAAATGGCGCGGCTATGCCACGCTGATCGCCTTGGGAGGCGCGCTGCTCGGAGCCATGTACCCGGCCTGGAAGGCCGCCCGGAAAGACCCAATCGACGCCTTAGCCTACGAATAGATTCCGCCGGGATCTACGGCGAGTTCGATCCGCGGTTGGAGCTCGCCCGCGACGCGAAAATTCCGAACCTTCTTCTATATACAGCGCGATCCATCTTCCATTACACTCCCGCCAGTCGGTATCCCCTGAAGCACGCCGCCTATCGTAAGACAGGAGAAAGTGAATGACTGGAAAATCGTGCAGCATCTTCGTGGGACTGTGCGCACTGGCCTTTTCAGGCTTGTGCACCATGCCGCTAAGCGCTCAAACCGAAGTAAACGAAAAACCGCCGATGTATGAGTACGTCTCGAATTGGCAGATTCCCCGCGCGCACTGGGCGGACATTGCGAAATCAGCCGATTCCGACAAGGCGATTCTCGATAAAGACATGGCCGACGGAAAAATCATCGGATACGGCAGCGACGAAAATTTCGTTCACCGGCCCGATGGCTACACGCATGACGACTGGTGGGCGTCCACATCCATGGCCGGCTTGCTGGACGTGCTTGACCAGATGTACTCGTCAGGAAATTCCGACCAGCCCGTTCTCGAAACTGCCACAAAGCACGAAGACGAGATTCTGGTAAGCAGGTACTACAACCGGCATTCGGGAACTTATAAGAACGCGGTCCTGCAGGTTGCGTACTACAAGCTGAAGGACAATGCTCCCGACGATGCGGTTGACGTGCTCAGCAAGAACCTGGTGGTACCGCTAATGGAAAAGCTGCTTGCCGACGGCACTATCGTGGAATACGAGATCGACCAGCAGGCTGTGCATACCGATGCGCCGGGCGGCTTCTCGATTGTCTGGGTCAACGCCAACAATGCGTCGGTTGATAAGGTCGAAGCCGCGCTTCGAAAGTCCATGAAAGCCAATCCGCTCGGCGGCCAGGCATTCCTTTCCTTCATCGACTTCAGCAAACACCGCGATGAGCTCTGGCGAGCGAATGGCGTGTTCAAATAGTCGCTTTTGAATGGGCGCGGCAGCCTTTAGAGACTGCCGCTCGCCTGAATTACGCCAGCTCGTATCCGGCGAAGAAGTAGCCGATTTCGAACTTTGCCGTGTCTTCGGCGTCAGAGCCGTGGATGGCGTTTGCTTCGATGGACTCGGCGTATTTCTTGCGAATGGTTCCGGGCTCGGCGTTCGCCGGATTGGTTGCGCCCATGAGGGTGCGGAGGTCGGCGATGGCGTTGTCCTTTTCGAGAACCATCGGAAAAATCGGTCCCGAGGACATGAAGTCCGTCAGCGACCCGAAGAACGGGCGCTCCTTGTGGACGTAGTAGAAGCCCTCGGCCTGCGCCTTGGAGATGGAGAGCTTCTTGATGGCGACAATCTTGAACCCGGCCTTCTCGATCTCGGCGAGAATGGCTCCGGTGTGGCCCTTGCGGACCGCGTCTGGCTTAACGATGCTGAACGTGCGTTGTGACAAGAGTTTCTCCTGAAGTTCTCAAATTCTTAGTTGTTAGCTGTCAGTTCCCAGCAATTCGACTTTGACAACCGGGGGCTGATCACTGAAACCTGCTCTTTACTTCCCAATAACCTTCGCCATGGTCTCGCCGATTTCGGCCGGCGATTGCACGACGTGAATGCCCGCCGCCTTCAGCGCCTTCATCTTCTCGGCTGCTGTGCCCTGGCCGCCGGAGATGATCGCTCCGGCGTGGCCCATGCGGCGGCCCGGAGGCGCGGTCTGTCCGGCGATGAAGCCCACTACCGGCTTCTTCACGTGCTGCTTCACGTACTCCGCAGCGGCCTCTTCCGCCGTACCGCCGATCTCGCCGATCAGGATGATGGCTTCAGTCTCGGGGTCCTCGTTCAGCAGCTTGAGCGCGTCAATGTGCGTGGTTCCGATGATGG
>JBOGMA010000331.1:0-6883 GCA_050746465.1 Acidobacteriaceae bacterium | reverse complement strand
GTCGACTTCTTGCCGCCCCACATCATCGAGTTCACAAACTTCGTAACCAGCGTCGAGCTGTAAACCGGGTCGGGAGCGACCTCACGCTTGGCGATATGACCTTTTCTCGGCATAAATTCCTAATCTCTCTTCAAACCAAACTTGCTTTTATCTACTCTCATCCGGCGACATCGTCGCCGCCGTTACCGCCCGCTTAGCGAAGGCGGCGAAGCCGCGTGTCGCCGTGCGCGCAGCACTATTTTTTCTTCGCGCCTGGAGCCGCGCCACCCTTGGCGCGCTTCGCCCCATACTTCGACCGGCTCTGCGTCCGCTTCACCACGCCCACCGAATCCAGCGTTCCGCGAACAATGTGATACCGCACGCCCGGCAGATCCTTCACACGCCCCCCGCGGATCAGCACAATCGAGTGTTCCTGCAGGTTGTGCCCTTCGCCGGGAATATACGACGTGACCTCGATGCCGTTGGTCAGGCGCACACGCGCAACCTTGCGCAGGGCCGAGTTCGGCTTTTTCGGCGTCTGCGTATAAACGCGGGTGCACACTCCGCGCCGTTGCGGCGAACCCTGCAATGCGGGAGAAGCCGTCTTGTACCGCGGCGCCGTGCGGCCTTTTCTTACCAGTTGACTGAATGTAGGCAAAACCCACTCCTTACAAAAACCGTTTCAATGTCCCAGCGCGAACCGGCAATCCCCATCTCGCACGCCGCTTCCCAGCGCACAAGGCGCTCGCGTGCGAAGTCACAGGATTCCTGCTTCGCGTCTGCCTTACTTCATTCCCAGACGAGAACCGCGACGGTGGCCGCGCGCAATTCAAAACCCGCCTCAGGCAGGCTCCTTCTGAATTGGCCAACTCCGTTTCGCAGGTTCCGGCCCGCATAGTTCGCCAAGGTGGCGAATGTCGCGGGCTCCGATGCGACTCGATGTTCCCAGCGCCCCGAAATTGCCGGCGCTCCACAGACTTTTTCAACCGCGCTTCGAGTTCCTCGCAAGCCGCTCTGTGATTGGCGTCCCCCGAATCCTGCTTCCCGCATTACATAAGCCACGAGAAGACACACTCGGCGAACCTTTTAAGATTAGCAAGACGCGGGCAACCCGTCAATATAAGCGCCGAACTCGCAGAAAATTATTCCTGCCCGCCCCATCAACGCTATCAAAACCGGCCAGAATCCCAGCGCCCTGCTCAATTCTAAACCAACCATGCCGCCCCGAAGGCCTATCGCGAATCAGTTACTCCCAACTCCAAGCCGTCTATACCGCCCCTATCGGATAGATAAGTGCAGACCTGGGCGGCCTGACATTGCGGCAAATGCTTAAGATATCGGCCACCCGCCCAAGCGATACTCCATGGATTCGACATCATAAGATAGAATGCTTCACACTCATGCTTCTCCGATTCACAGACGCATGAAAATCCCACACGGGCAAGGAGGAACAATGGCCGGGAAATTTGAAATCAAGAAAGCAAAAAATGGCGAGTTTTACTTTCACTTGAAGGCCGGAAACGGCCAGAACATCCTGTCGAGCGAAATGTATAAGGACAAGGCCTCCGCGGAGAACGGTATTGCGTCAGTGAAAAAGAATGCCTCCGACGACAGCCGTTACGAGCGAAAAGATACGAAAAACGGGCAATTCATGTTCAATCTGAAGGCCGCCAATCATCAGGTCATCGGGACCAGCGAGACCTATACCACCACCGCCGCGCGCGATGCCGGCATTGCGTCGGTAAAGGAAAACGCGCCCCAGGCAACCTTACAGGATGAAACAACATAACCGGAAAACCGGAATACCGGGATGGACACGGTAGATACGCATTCAAAATGAATGGTGGGTCCCTGAAGAAGGTCAAGAGGTTGTTCCGATCAAGGAGCCGGGTGCTCTAGGTCCCGCTTCCGGGACCTGGGTTCGCAATGCCGGGTGCCCCATGTCTCGATTTTGAGACATGGCGATTTTGAGATATGGAGGATGCGTCCCATTCTTCAGCCGCTTTCCCCGTCCTCCCTTTACCTTTTACTCTTGATCTACCCGATGCGCCCCGCCCTCGCCCTCGCCTTCATCCTCTGCACCCTGCCCGCCGCCGCGCAAAACACCCTCACCGTCCGCTCCAATCTCGTCGAGGTCCCAGTCCTCGTAAAAACCAAATCCGGACAGAACGTCTACGAACTCACTTCCAGCGACTTCCAACTCACCGACAACGGCATCCCCCAGCGCCTCACCCTCGACCCGGATACGGATGCCCAACCGCTCGCGCTCGCAATCGTCGTCGAAACCGGCGGCGCCGGGGCCCGCCATCTCGCCGACTACAGTTATCTCGGCCCTGTCCTCGACGCTCTCATCGGAAACGTCCCGCACCACGTCGCCGTCGTCAGCTTTGACAGCGCCCCGCACCTGCTGCTGGCCTTTACGCCCAGCACCGACAACGCCACCCGCCGCATGGATCATCTGCACGCCGGTGACAACGGCGCGTCCATCCTCGACGCCATGGCTTTCGCCGTCGCGCAACTGCGCACTCAACCCCCAGGCTACCGCCGCGCCATTCTGCTGCTCAGCGAAACCATCGATCAGGGCAGCAAAACCACGCTAACCGAGGCCCTGCGCCTCATCAGCGACACCAACACCGTCATCTACAGCTTCGGATTCTCCAGCACCCGCTCCGCCATCACCCACGAAGCCTCAAAGTTGAACCGCCCGAACGAACCCGGCCCCGCGCACGGCTGCTTCAGCCGCCAGGGAGCCGACGCCGAATACAAGGGCCACTACAGCAAGCAGGTGATCGACTGCATCAGCGATCTCGCCCCGCCGCTCCGCCTCGCCACCATGGCCTTCGTCACCGCGCGCAACGCCCTGCGCACCAATACGGCCGAGTCCATCGCACAACTCACCGGCGGCGAGTTCTTCCACTTTCACAACGCCAAGGACCTGCGCCGCGACCTCATCGCCGCATCCAACGACGTACCCAACCGATACGTCCTCAGCTTCCAGCCCGCCACTCCCACGCAAGGCATCCACATGCTTCAAGTCAAGCTCCGGGAATACCCCCAACTCAAGCTGAAATTCCGAAGCGAATACTGGATCGACGAAAACTCTACACAATAAACGTACGGGTGCCCCACTCAAGTTAAGGGGTGGCCCACTCAAGCCGCTTTTGGCTTGAGTGGGGGACTCACTCGCTACCGCTTCACCGCCCCTTCACCTCATACCGCGCATCCATTCCCGCCGCCATGTGGTCGCTCACATGGCAGTGGTACAGCCAGATGCCGGGGTTTTCCGGAACCATGTCCGCGGTAATCATCTGCGCTGAGCCGACCGATAGAACATCTGTCCGTTGCCCATTCACCATCACCGTGTTGCCGTGCCAGTGCGGTGTGTGCAAGTTGAAGAAATCCCCCAGCGTCGCCACATACCAGCGCACATGGTCGCCCTTCTTCATCACCATCATCGGCCCGTTGCCGTAAATGTACCCGTTGATCGTGAACTTGAGGTTCGAACTAACAATGTCGTTACCGATGCCCGTTGTCACCAGGTAATTGGCCAGTGGAGGTCCAGGCTTGAACTGAATCCCCTTCGGATCGCTCGTGTACTTCGCAACGTTGTCGTCGATATACCAACTCTCGCTCTCATTCAACACGATAAACATCGTGGCGAACTCGTGATCCACATCCTTCGGGCTCCCGTCCGCACGCGCCATGCCGCGACGGGTCACAACAATGTACCCGAATAGCCCTGAAGCCACATCCCGCAGCTCATCGCAATGCGAGTGGTACAGCCAGAAAATGGAACTTGGATCATTCGGCCCCGGCCCCGACTGTTCCTCAACCTTCCACGTATAAACATGCGTCGCCCCCGGGGCCACGCATCCGTCGGTCGCCTTGGTTCGGTCGTCGTAGTTGGCCCCTTCCGAGCCTTTCTGATACACCACGCCATGCGGATGCATCCCGTACGGATGCGAAGCGTTGTTCTTGAACACCACCCGAATCGTGTCCCCCACCTCGCCCCGTAAAATCGGCCCCATCATGCCCAGGTAAGCCTCATCCGCCGGCCTCTTCTTCAGCGTCGCAAACGACCCATCCGTATATTCCCGATAGACCGCCTTCTTGTAAACGCTCCCGATCTGATGAGGCCCGGATTGGGTAAAGACTTTCGCAATGGAATCAAACGGCATGCCCATCGCCTCGTCCCGTCCCGAAGGCGCATAGTTCCACGTCACCTCATCGGCGGCAACATAATAGGTGCGGGTTTTGCCTTTGGAAGCGCGCGCAGCGGCCCCGGCAATCAGCGGCGCGCAAAGCATCACGGAAACCACGCATAAGACAACAATTCTGACAGCGCAAACAAAACGGCGCATGGATCCTCCACATTCGATTCGGGGGAGTGGTCCCAGGGCCCATTCTTCGCTTCAAATCGAGCACGCCTCTACCGAGGCACACCCGTATTGAGGATGGAGGAGTGGCAGAAATTCTCAACTTGGAAGCGGGCCAAGCATACGCTGCGAAATACCTGCTAGCAATCAGAAATGAATATGGGTGCCCCACATCTCGCTTTTGAGATGTGGGTTCATCAACCCGCACTTGTCGGATCAATCATCGTCCGCACTTCCGCAATCCCGGTCACAGGAAACCCACCCTCTGCGGCATGCTTCCGAATCAATTCCTCATTCGGCGCAAGATAAACGCAGTAAATCTTGTCCTGCGTCACATAGCTCTGCACCCACTGAATCTCCGGCCCCAGGTTCCTCAGCACGTCGCAGGACTTCTTCGAAATCTCCTGCAACTCCTTCTTCGAAAGATTCCCCGCATTCGGCACATCACGCTCAATCACATACTTCGACAGTTTCTCTGCCATGACACTCTCCGACTAGAGGCGGAGCAGAATCAACATGCCTCACCCGGGAATGGCTCCCGGAGCTTCGGTTGAAAAACAGCCACGATTCTACTCTCGTAACCATCGTGGGTGCCCATTCAAGCTCGCTTTCGGCGGGTTCCCCACAGCCTGTCCTGAGCTTGCCGAAGGGTCTCGATTTTGAGACGTGCGTTTACGCGTCAGTTTTGAGCAGCGGTGGCTAAATCCGGATTCCATCCCGGGCACCCCTCGCCTCCATTGACAATCTGAATGCAAGGCGAGGTCGGCAACACCGAGACATCGTCCAACTGCATCCATGTGTCGACGTTCTGGCCCCAGAATCCCGCAAACACCGTCATCGTGCTGTTGGAGCCGGAATCGAAGCTCACCGTGAACATCGTATAGCCGGCAGCCGCGCCAAACGTCGTCTGCGCCGCTACATTGAAGCCGCCCAAATCCCGGACCCCGAAATAGCCCACATTCGTCGTGAAGTTGTTCCGAATCCAGCCCGTCAGGGTGTACTTGGTGTTCGGCTTCACCTGGATCACCTGCGTCATGGCATTCCAGTTGGTGCTCGCATCCCGAATCCAGGCATCGTTATTGCCCGTATGCTGGAACCCAAGCCATCGATCGATTCCATGACCATCAGGCCCTTCCGTCAGCCACGGCGCGGAAACCCACGGATTCGGCTGCTGCTCAAAACCCGGATCCTGCACCAGGTTCACCGGATGCTCGGTAGCCCCATAAGTCACGCTGAGCTGGCTGATCGACGTGAACGTGTGCTCGCCCCCCGGATTGCCGATAATGCGAACCCCATCGCCCCACGTGGGTGCAAACGTGAAGGTATAGGTCGTCTGTGTCCCCGCCGCGTCCGTATAGGGATACGTTGGCGACACGCCCAGGTTGTAAACGTCCACCCAGTGAAAATGCTGCCGCACCTGCACTCGCAAACCACTCTGATACCATCCGCCGTCAGGAAACATCGTTCCCGTCCGGTAAACCACCTGGTCAAACCTGTACGCGTGCGGCCAGACATATCCCCACCAGTCGTACGGTTTGATGGATTCATCCCAGTCGTCCTCGCTGTTGGCATATCCGCTGCTCAGTTGGTCGCTGCAATCCAATCCGCACAGCGACCCGAAGTGCGTGCTCTTGCTGATCGCGCGCGCCCCCGCAGCGTTCGCCAGATCGAAGTTCGACGGGCCATTTTCCGGATAGGATCCCCAGTACGGAGTAACCAATAACTTGCGCAGCGAGAATGTGTACGAATCCCCCCCGCAGCACACATTGCTCTGCAAATAAAGCGTCCTGCCGTCCGGGCTGATGAACTTCGACGGAATGCTGGTGCCGTATTGGCCGCGATTCTGCGGCAGGCGCAGCGGACCAAAATCGATGCTTGCCGGTTGCGGCGTTGAGTCCCCGTCGCCCATCGCAATATGGCTCCACGGACCCCACGGCTCAGGCGCCTCATAGAACTCATGCGTGCTGCACGACCACGAGGAAAAAATATAGCGGTGCAGCGGCGCGTCGTAAACAGCCCCGCCCTGGGCAATCACCTTGTCATTGGCCGGGCAGCCCACGTCGAACATGTCCTGATAAAGCAGTCGCGTATCGCTGATCACCGGCGTCTTCTGCGAAATGTCGTGAGACCATGTCGGACGATCCCGGCGCATGCCGGCGAAGAACTCCCACGCCTCACGCTGCAAAACCGCGTACCGGGGAACCCGCGCCAGATACACCTGTTGCTGATCGCGCCAGTTATTGTCAAATCCATAGGCATAAACAAAGGTGTCCGGAGCTTCGCCGTATCCTTTGCCATAATCCAGAAACATAATTGTCGTGAATAGAGCGGGCACCGACGGGTCCGTATTGTTCGCCGCTCCGAACATCGGGGTCGCCGAGGGCGCTGTCCACGTCTTGCCGTGGTCAGCCGACGCCACAATCGACGCGGCCGGCGCGTACTCAAACGTCTGTTCGTTCAGGTTCTGAAACGCGAGATAGATCACGCCGTCCACGCACGCGATGCCCGTCGGCTTGTCGGTGTAATCG
>JBOGMA010000330.1:0-5730 GCA_050746465.1 Acidobacteriaceae bacterium | reverse complement strand
ACTTGGCTCGGGGAGGCCTGTTACGGAAGTAATAGACACCCATAACTTATGGACAATGGTCTTTCGTAATCAATAGGATAGATCATTTTAATAGCTACGGATTTTGCTTGCTTAATGGTGGAATTCCTGCCATAAATTGGTGACACATAGATGTTGCATTTTTGTTGCAAAATGGACGGCCAGCTTTGGTGTAAGGGAGCAGTAAAGAGATGAAAGAGAACGGGGTCGTGAAGTGGTTCAACGGGGCCAAGGGGTATGGATTTATTCAGCGTTCGACGGGAGAGGATGTGTTTGTGCATTTCTCCGCGATTCAGGACGATGGATATAAGACGCTGAATGAGGGCGAAGATGTTACGTTCGAGTGCCAGCAGGGGCCGAAGGGGTTGAATGCGGCCAATGTGGAGCGCGCGGGAGATCGAGCGGGAGCCAGACACTGAGTTTCGCGCAGATCAGAAGAACGGCGCATTTTTTGCCGCCTGCGAGTGAAAGTATTCCAGCCAGAATTTGAGACGTTCCTTGTTAGCGAGCGGCATGGGGTGGGTCTTCGCTCCGATTTCCATGGTGAGAGGCGATGCGGAGTTGACCGCCGGCCAATGTGGGTATCCGTTCTGGTTAGGGTCGCCTTCCGAAGCGAACGCTTTGAGATAGGCGGAGGCGGTGTTGGCAATGCTGTGGTCGATTGGCTGCCAGGGGCGATCCATTAGCTGAAGATTGCGGAAGAAGTAGGGAAGTTCGCCGGAGTGGAAGGCTCCGAACTCAGGGTGCTGGGGCCAGGGGATGGCGCGGTCGAAGTAGTAAGTGAAGATGGGGCTGTGGTGATGCCGGAGCCGCGCAGTGGCCCACAGGAACATGGAGACGCGATCGCGGTCGCGATTGCTCTCGGTGACGGAAAGCTGCATTTGCTGGAGACTGCCGCCGGGGTAAAGGCGCTGAAATTCCGAAGACATTGAGCCGTAGATACGGCTGACCCAATCATCAAAATCTTTTTTGGAGTGGATCGGCGGCGTGAAGAGCATGCCGTCGTTGGCCTGGTAGCCGGTGATGACGGGAACGTCGCTGCCGGAGGCTGTCTGGTTGAGGGCGACTGGCGAGGCGGTGAGAAGCCAGCCGTCGATGTCGGGCATAAAGCGGAAGTGGTCGCCCGGGCCGGGCAGGAGTTGATCGGCTGGAATCGCGCGCAGTTCTTCGAGGCTAACGGCATGGTGGGCAGAGGCGAAGCGCAGGCCGGTTTGCTCGGCATCGTGAAGGCTGGGCATGTGACTGGTTGCGCTGCCGAGGCCGCTGTCTGCCTGGGCGCGCTGAAAGAGGCCCCTGGCCAGCGGCGAGACGAGCAAGTCTCCTATGCTCATGGCTCCGGCAGATTGGCCCCATGCGGTTACGTTGTGCGGATTGCCGCCGAAGGCCGCGATGTTGCGCTGGACCCAGCGGAGAGCGGCGATTTGATCCAGCAGGCCGTAGTTTCCTGAAGCGTGGTGGGGAGATTCAGCGGTGAGGCCGGGGTAAGCGAGAAAGCCGAAGACGCCGAGGCGATAGTTAATGGTGACGACGACCAGACCAGTGGAGGCGAGGTTGGTTCCGTTGTAGATGGGGACAGAGCCGGAGCCTTCTACGAAACCTCCGCCCGGGATGAAGACGATGACGGGCAGGTTGGCGTCGGATTTATGGTTGGGCGTCCAGACGTTGAGATAGAGGCAGTCTTCGCTGACTTTGCCGTGGACGAGGAATTCGCTGGTCCAGGGTAGGAAATCGCCGTGGACGGGCTGCATGCAACCAGGGGCGAAGCGGGAGCCGTCGCGAATGCCGGTCCATGAATGCGGGGGCTGGGGAGCGCGCCAGCGGAGGTCGCCGATGGGTGGCGCGGCGAAGGGCAGACCCTTGAAAGAAGAGACGTGAGTGGCGGGATCGAGTTGGCCGGAGATGAAGCCATCGGCAAATTTGACAATGGGCTGCGATGTGTTGGCAGCGAACGTCGGCAGGGCGGAGCAGATGGCAAGCGCGACGGCGAAGGCTCTCTTCATGGCTTCTCCCGATTCGTTTCGAGTATAGCGGCTCGCTAGTTTTGTGTGGTGAGTTGTTCAATGGCCCAGGAGGCGGCTTCGCGGAGGCCCTCGTCCTCGTCGCAGGACCATACTTCGAGTTGAGGAATGTGTTGGGTGAAGCCGCTGTTACCCATGGCGATGGCGATATTGCGGCGGAGTCCTTCATAACGGGCACGCTTGATCGGCGAGCCGAAGAACCATTTCGCAAAATCGTCGCGGGTCATTGAGGCGAGCCAGTCGAGAGCGGGGTTGACGAGTGCTTCGCGGGGGGCGAGTTCGGGGTCTTCGGTGGATGGCGATTCGTGGACGGACTTTGCATTCCACGGACAGACATCCTGGCAGATATCGCAGCCGAAGATGTTGCGGCCGATGCCGGCGCGGAGGTCTTCGGGGATGGAGCCGCGCTTTTCGATGGTGAGATAGCTGATGCAGCGGGTGGCGTCCATTTGGTAAGGCGTAAGCGCCTGGGTTGGGCAGGCGTCGATGCAGCGAGTGCAGGAACCGCAACGGTCGGCTGCGAGTTGTGGGATTGGGCTTTCGGGCTCGAGCGAAGTGAGAATGACGGCGATGAAGAAGAGCGAGCCGAGGCGCTGGTTGAGGATGGTGCAGTTCTTGGCGGTCCATCCGACGCCGGCGTAGCGGGCGTAGACGCGCTCGACGAGCGGGCCGGTATCTACGTAGCAGCGGGATTCGAAGTCGCCGGTGTGTTGTTTGAGGGTGGTATCGAGGGATTTGAGTCGCTTGAGCAGGATATTGTGGTAGTCGCTGGGGCGGGGCTCGGGGGTGGTTCGGTTTTCCGACCAGGCGTAGCGGGAAATCCAGCCGGTGCCGTTTGGGGATGGATCAATGGAGCGCGGCTGGTTGGTGTTGTAGGGCGCCGCGCAGACGATGACCGACTTTACCCAGGGGAAGACGGCGTGGAGGGTGGAGCGAACCAGTTCTCCAGCTTCGTTACGGCGCTTGAGGTACTCCATTTCTCCTGCCGAGCCGCGGGCAATCCACTGATCGAAGCGGGTGCGCTCTTCGTGGGTGGTTTCGGATTCGGACGCGGGCACGGGGGCGACCGCTGCAAGTGCGAATCCAGCCTGTTGGGCCAGGGTGTTCACCAGAGATGAAGTGAGGGGGTTGGGCATTGCAGATGCTTTTATGATAGACGGGAGTGCTCCTGCCGATAGAATGGAGGCATTCCATCGGAATCAGTCGTGGAGCGGGCATGGACTTTGAGCAATTGCGAACGTTTATGGAAGTCAGCCGACTGCGGAGTTTTTCGCGCGCGGCCGAGAAGCTGATGGTGACACAGCCGGCGATTTCGGCGCAGATTCGCAACCTGGAGAAGGAAGTGGGTGCGCGTCTGTTTGATCGCGATGGCGGCAAGGTGACGTTTACCGCCGCGGGGAAAGTATTTGAGCCTTTCGCCGAACACTGCTTGCAGAGCCAAAACCACATCATGGTGACGGTGGGTGAGTTGCAGCGCACGCCGCGGGGAGAAATCTCAGTGAGCGCGAACGAGGCGACGAGCTTGTACGTGCTGCCTGCGGTCTTTGCGCAGTTCAAGCGGCAGTATTCGCGGGTGGGGCTGAGCATTGACCGGGCTGACCGCGTCAGGACGATTGAGGCGGTGCTGAACCGCGAAGTCGATTTTGGAGTGGTGTCGCTGCCGGTGAAGGATGGCCGGCTGATGGTGGACACGCTGCATCATGATGACGTGGTGCTGGTGGCTCCGGGGAACCATCCGCTGGCTGAGCGGGAGTCGGTGAAGATGGAGGAGATTCTGCCGCACGGGCTGCTGCTGCCGATTCAGGGGAGGCAGCGGGAATTGATTGAGGAGTTGTTCCGCACGAATGACGCGCAGCCGCGCATCACGATGGAAGTGGAGTCGAGCGAGTTGCTGAAGCGGTTTATTGTGGCGGGGCTGGGAATTGGATTTCTCCCGCGCAGCAACGTGCAGGCAGATACGAAGAACGGTTCGCTGAAAATTGTCAAGATTGAGGGCGTGCGGCTGAACCGTGACCTGGCGCTGATCTATCGCAAGGACAAGACGCTGACGCGGGCGGCGCAGATGTTTTTGGAAATTGCGACGGGGCGGCCGCGGCCGATTGCTCCGGCTCCGGTGGAGGGTAAGGATTGGCACGGGCGGCGGGTGCGGTCGGGTCAAGCTGCGGCAAAGAAGGCTTAGTGAGGGCTTTCTGTCCGGAAATGGACAGAAGTTTTCGATTCCGGACGGTTGGAGCTGAGGGCGGGGTTTTGATTTCTGCAACTTAGTTCGGCATGGGGATTGCTTTGTCTATTCTCTGGGGAGCCTCCATGGAAACGCTGCTTCAGGACGTTCGGTACGCGCTTCGCCAACTTCGCAGGTCGCCTGGATTCACGCTTGTTGCGGTTCTGACCCTGGCGCTTGGTATCGGGGCGAATACGGCGATCTACAGCATTATTCATGGTGCGCTGCGGTTGCCGTACTCCAACTCCGACCGGATGGTGGGAATCAGAAGCGTATACCCGCAGGGCGCTTATTTCTCCTCTTCCTATCCGGATGTGAAGCTCTGGCGCGAACAGAGCAAGACGTTGTCTCCAGTGGTTGCGATGGCGCGGCAGAGCATGACGTGGGTAGGTCCTGCGCGTCCCGAGTTGCTGAACGTGAACATGGTTTCGGAAGGCTACCTGGGCATGTACGGACTTCGTGCGGTCGTGGGCCGCAGCTTTTTGCCGTCAGAGCACGCGAAAGGAGCCTTGCCGGTTTGTATCCTCTCAGAAAAGATTTGGCGCAAGGAATTTGGCGGCGGCCGGTCTGTAGTTGGCAAAACGCTTGATCTGAATGGAAAGGCCTGCACTGTTGTGGGCGTGATTTCCGAGCAGGTGAACAATGTTCGTCCGGCCCAGGTCTGGATGCCCCTTGAGCCGGCTCCGCCGGAGATTCGGCCGGGCTGGAACTATCTGTTCACTACAGCGACGCTGCGTCCTGGAGTGACGGAGGCGCAGGCGCTCGGGGAAATGCGCAACATTCAGGCCGAGTTCAATCGCAAGTATCCGGAGAACAAGCACGGCATAGATATTCAGCCGCTCTCGAAAGCGGTGTTTGGGAATCTTCGTCCGCTGCTGTTTATGCTGCAGGCGGCGGTTGGATTCATCTTGCTGATTGCGTGCGTGAACCTGGCAAACATGCTGCTGGCGCGCGCGATGAACCGCTCACGCGAGTTTGGAGTGCGGCGAGCGTTGGGGGCCTCGGCTGGGCGCATGATTCGGCAGACTCTTACTGAAAGCCTGCTGCTCTCCTTTGCGGGAGCGGTTGCCGGAATTGCGGTGGCGCAGGCGTTGATTCATATACCCATTGCGGCGTGGCCCAAAAATTTCATTCCTCCTGCCAGCGTTCACGTGGACGGAGCCGTACTTGGTTTCACAGCGCTGCTTGCTGTGGGAACCGGGGTTCTGTTTGGGATTATTCCGGCGCTACGGATTGTGCATGAAGACGGCAAAGGCGCGCTGCAACAGGGCCGCACCGTAACGGAATCGCGGGGACAGAACCGCACCCGGGCGGCTCTGGTGATCGCGGAAATTGCCTTTTCGATGTTGCTGGTTGCTGGGGCGCTGAATATGGCGTTCTCTTTCGTTCGCGTGCTTCACACGAATCCGGGAATGAATCCTGACAAGACGCTGGCGATGACGATTTCGCTTTCGCCGGCGCAGTATTCCAAGC
>JBOGMA010000329.1:0-4181 GCA_050746465.1 Acidobacteriaceae bacterium | reverse complement strand
GGTGAAAGGAGCGACATCAAACCGCCCGCGGCACTGAAGTCCGGGGCAGGATAACTCTCCTTCCCCGTTAAATAGGGAAACTCCAGCGGATGCGCAAAGATTGGAACATCCCATTTCTCCGCCAACTCGCGCGCGGAACTCACATGGTCGAAATGCCCATGCGTCAGAGCAATAGCCGTCGGCGGATTACGGAAACGCTTTTCCGCCCATCCGCCGATCAGGCCGGTGCAAAACGGCAGCCCGGCATCGACCAGGGTCCACGAGCCATCCGGGTGAGAGACAGCGAACACGTTTACAAACGCCAGGCGAAGGCCCGTGATCCCGGCTGCGAAATGCTCCATTGGTGCAACGCAAGATTCGGGAATGGAGACTTGAGCCATGCTCTCGCTTTTCCTTACAGCATCCGCATGCCGCTCGACTCGTGCCATCGAAGGGGCTGCTAGCGGATAGGAAGCAGCCCTTATAACCAGAGTTGCTTGTGCTGATTTCATCCCTCATCGAGTGGGGAAGAGCGCTTTGTCGCGCCGCTTTGCGGTTCGCTCGCGCAGCCTCTTTGTGGCCTCGCGATGGCAGCGCAGGCAAAGGGTTCGGATGTTCTCAAGGTCGCACTCGCCGCCGCCTTCAGCCACGGGAAGAATATGGTCGGCGTCCCACAGGCTCTTGCGAACCCTCTTCCGCAGTCCCCAGTGGGCCATCAATGCGATTCGGTTCTTTCCTCGGGAATATCGCAGCCGCCGCTGTTCAGGCACTGTGTCGACGCCGCAGCTCGCGCACACTCCCTTGTCACGAAGAAACACCTGCTCTCGCAGATACCCCGGCTGCGAGCGCAGCTTCCATTGATGCACGCAGTACTCCGAGCAGAATGTGAACCGGCGCGGCGGCACCTCCAGCGAACACCAGCGGCACAACCCGCGCCCATTCGGCCCACGCGGAATGTTCTTGCGGTCCACCCATCCGCCCCGCATCACTCGCTCTTGGCTCATGCAATTTTTTAACGGATGCCAGAGCCGATGGAAAATAGCTCATCGTATGCGGCAGCAAAAACGCGGAGCCTGACGGGCTCCGCGCTCGCTTAATCGCGTGGATGCTTTACTCGGCAGCCGCTTCCTCGCCCTTCACCGTCACGGCAACATGCGCCGTGACTTCGCGATGCAGCTTCACCGGAATGTGGAACTCGCCCACCTGCTTCAGCGGCTCATCGAGCTGCACTTTGCGGCGGTCGATGTTGAAACCCTTGGCTTCGAGCTGCTGCGCGATGTCCGCCGACGTGACCGAGCCGAACAGGTGATCACTCTCGCCCACTTTGCGTTCAAAAACCAGCGCCAGAGTGTTGAGTTGGCCGACCAGTGCCTCCGCCTCAGTCTTTTCCTTCGCCGACTTGCGAACAGCCGACGCCTTCATCTGTTCAATTACAGCCTTATTCGCCGCCGTGGCCTGCAGCGCAAGCTTCTGCGGAAGCAGGTAATTGCGGCCATAGCCGTCGGCCACTTTCACCACATCGCCGCGATGGCCGAGCTTGTCGATGTCTTCTTTAAGAATGACTTCCATTGTTCAATCTCCTTAGTAGCGCGCCGCAAACGGCAGCAGGGCGATGTTGCGGGCCTGCTTGATGGCCCGGGTCAGACGGCGCTGGTGCGTCGTGCATACGCCGGTCAGGCGGCGGGGAACAATCTTGCCGCGCTCGGCGACAAAACCCTGCAGCAGCCGCACGTCGCGGTAGGGAATCGCGTCAATCTTCTCCGTGCAGAACTTGCAGACCTTCTTGCGCCGGAAAAACTTGCGCCCGCCGGGTCCACCCGGACCGCCAGTGCGTGGCCCGCGAGGACCGGATGAGGATGGCGCTCCGCCTTCGTGAGCGCGTTGTGGTGTCGTTTCGTCAGCCATAATGTTTTCCTTTTCCTTTTCAGCCGCCAGCCGGGAAGTCCCCGCCGCGGCTCTGAATTCTGTTCAAGCCTTAAGCGCTGGCCGCCTCAGAAACTGGCTCCGCCGCCGCCGCTTCAGCCGCTGCCGGAGCGCTTTCCGTAGTCGGAGCCGCCGCCGGCTGCGCGCTCACCTTCTTGCGTGTCGCGCGAAGGGCCTTGACTTTGTCCAGCCGCTTCTGCTCCTCGTCCATGCGCACGGTGATGAACTTGATCACCGGCTCGGAAACGCGCAGACGCCGCTCCAACTCGGCCACCAACTTGCCGTCGGCGTCAATGGTGAGCAGCACGTAATTGCCGTCGTTGAACTTGCGAACCGTGTACGCCAGCTTGCGGCGCCCCAGCTTTTCGGTCGAGCGCACGCTGCCGCCGCCGCCGGTCACCGTGTTCTCCAACCCGGCGATCAGCTTGTCCACATCTGCGTCCTCCACATCGGGTCGGACGATAAACATTACTTCGTAATAACGCTCCATGCTCAGCTTCTCTTTTCTCTGGATGCGACATCGTTCGATGGCATCCGGTACAAAATTTTCCTTCTACTGCTCCGCCGGCCCGTTATCCCGGCGGTTGAACTCGTTCATCGCAGCGCTGATTCCCTTTGCCGCGACTGCTTCCACTGCCTTGGCCACGCGGTCGAGAACCTCGTCCAGCGTAGCCAAATCTCCTTTGCGCAGCGGCGTCAGCAGGTAGTCCTTGCCGCGCCGGAATGCGCTGCCCGCATCCTCATCCGGGCCAACCCCGATGCGAATGCGCGCCCAATCATCCGTACGAAGCGCGCCCGAAATCGACCTCGCCCCGTTGTGCCCCGCCGGACTGCCGCGCTCCCTTACCCGAATCGCGCCAAGCGGCAGGTCCAGCTCGTCGTACAAAACCAGCAAATCGAGGCGAGGATCAATCTCAAATTCCTCCACCAGCGCCGCGATGGAAAGACCGCTGAGGTTCATGAAGGTTTCCGGCTTGGCCAGAACCACTTCACGTCCGGCGATCTCAACTCTTGCCGTCACGGCGCGACAGCGGCGGTTCGCCACCGTCGCGCCACGATCGTCCGCAATCCTGTCCACCGCCAGGAAGCCCACATTATGCGGGGTGAACTGGTATTCGATCCCCGGATTCCCGAGGCCGACCACCAGCATCGTCTTTCCAGCGGCGGCCAAAGCTTACTTCTTCGCTCCAGCAGCGGGAGCGGCGGCCTCAGTCGTCTCCTGCTTGCCCTTCTTCGCAACTTCCGGCTCGGCCGGCACCGCGGCAGCAACGGCTTCAGCCTCCGGCGTCGGAGCGACCTCTTCTTTCACCGCAGTCACGTGAGCAACCGTCGAGTCCTCGTCTTCCAGAAATTTCAGCTTGTCCGAGTGCGGCAGGTCCGCCACCCGCAGAACGTCGCCAAAGGCCATGTTTGTCACATCCACGTCGATGTGGCTCGGAATATCTCCAGGCAGGCACTCGATTTCAATTTCCCTCAGCACCTGGTCCAGAATGCCGCCCTCGTTCTTCACGCCAGTCGCAACGCCCACAAGTTGAATCGGAACCTCGACCCGAATCGCCTTGTCCAGCGCAATGCGCTTGAAGTCGATGTGCAGCAGGGCGCCCTTGATCGGCTCATACTGCCAGTCCACGATCATGGCCTTCGCCTTCGCGGAATTGCCGTCAGATCCGCCGATTTCGAGGTCAAAAATCGAGTTGTGCCCCGCATCCGAATGCAGAATCCTCGTAATCTGCTTGGGATCGACCTCAATGGCAACCGAAGGCTCGGCCGCGCCATATACCACCGCGGGAATTCTGCCCTTCGCGCGCACGCGCCGGGCTGCATTTTTGTTGAACTTGCCCTCGCGGGGCGTTGCCGCTACTAGTTCCTGACTGATCATTTTGTCCTTTTCCTTCGGGCACGGTGAAACAGGATTACGGTTCAGGAATAGGGATTAACTTCGAACGCCAATCACATTCCTTCCGCCGCCTCGTTCTTCCGCTCCCTTTTCTGAGCCTCTTGGCTCAATTTGATTTCGCGGCTTGCGCCACGCCTTACCGGTCCCTGGTCTTTGGCCCCTGGTCCCTTAGTTGAACAATGAGCTCACGCTCGTCTCCATGTGGATGCTCTCAATCGTCGCGGCCAGCAGCCCGGCGACCGAACGCACCTTGATTTTTGCCACCTTCTGCGCCTCTTCCCGTAGCGGAATCGAATCCGTAACGACCAACTCTTCCAGCCGCGAGTTGGCGATGCGTTCAATCGCCGGGCCTGAAAGCACGGCATGCGAAGCGCATGCGTAA
>JBOGMA010000328.1:0-2893 GCA_050746465.1 Acidobacteriaceae bacterium | reverse complement strand
TCTGAACCCTGATCGCTGAACGCTTACCATGTTCCCTGTGCGGGTGTCCCACGTCTCGCTTTTGAGACGTGGGTTTACTGAACCCTCAAGGCTGATCGCTGAACGCTTTTCCTGGCCCCTGATCCCTGGTCTCCGGTCTCTGCCCTTTACTTCCTTCGCCGCCGAGCCTTCGCCTGCCGCTCCCGCGCCCTGCGGTCCACCTGCTCAAACATCGCCGTCATCATGCCCAGCAGCGCCACAATCAGCCCCGCCACCGTGAGAAACAGCGCCGTCGTCTCCCACAGCGACCCAGTTCCCGGCAATCCCTTCTGAAACCCATTCCCGACAAACGTCATGCCGAAAGAGAACACCGCAAACAGCAGCAAACTCCCAGCCAGAATGTACAGATTGCGCGCCATCTCTCTACTTAATGCTAGCAGTTACGCGAGTCCCTTTCCCTGATCCTTGATCCCGTCTCCACAGCCACTGAAAAACTCCTCCACCGCCCCAATATCCTGCGTCACCCGATACCCCGGCAAGCTCTCCAGAAACACCCGCCCATACCGCGCCCGCTGAACCCGCGGGTCCAGCAGCATTAGCACGCCGCGGTCCTCCAGCGACCGAATCAGCCGCCCAAACCCTTGCTTCAGCGTAATCACCGCCGACGGCACCTGATACTCCATAAACGGATTTCCGCCGTTCTATTCAATCGCCCGCATCCGCGCCTGCACCACAGGATCGCTGGGCACCGCAAACGGCAGCCGATCAATAATCACGCAACTCAGCGCCTCGCCCTGCACATCCACTCCCTGCCAAAAGCTCGACGTCCCAAACAAAACCGCATTCGGAGTCTCCCTGAATTCCTCCAGCAGCGCCTTCCGCGGAGCCGTCCCCTGCAACAGCAGCGGATACCCAACCTCTCCCGCCAGCCGCTCATAGAGATCATGCATCTGGCTGTAGCTCGTAAACAGGCAGAACGCCCGCCCCCGTGTAATCTCCAGCACCCTCCGAATCCGCTCCGCCGCCCGCTCCTGATACGCAGCATCGCGCGGGTCCGGCATCTCCGGCGGCAAATACAAAATCGCCTGCTCGCCATACCGAAAATGCGAAGGAACCACCAACTCGCGCGCATCCCGCATCCCCAGCCGCTTGCGAATATGCCCAAACCCTCCCTGCACCGTCAGCGTCGCCGAGGTCAACACCACGCTTGGAAAATCCTCAAACAGCAACTCACTCAGCAATTCCGAAACATCAATCGGAGTCGCCTGCAAATGCGTCGTCAAGCTCCCTTGCCGCCCCCCGCGCCGCTCCAGCCAGAAGACGGTATTTCGATCCTCAGCTTCCAACAAAAACTTCAACTGCTCGCGAATGTCCCCCGCCCTTTTCCTCAGCGGCGGAGCCTCATCCACCCCGCGCACCCGCTCCAGCTCCCCCTCCAGTCGATGCATCGCATTCATCAGCCCCAGGTAAATATCGCCCTGCGCTTCCAGAAACTCTTCCCGCGCCCCAAACTGCATTCGCCCTTCGCTCGCAGCACCGCGCGGCAGCACGCCAAAAAACATCCGCGCCCGCTCCCGAACCATCTGCGCCGTGCTCGTAATGCCCTTGTTCAGCGCGCCCTTCGAGCGAAGCATCGTCTCCACATCGCGCACCAGTTCCTCAAACCGAACATTGCTGAGGCTTATCCCGAAGTAGCTCGAAGCCACGTCCTCCAGTTCATGTGCTTCGTCAAAAATCACAATCCCGGCGTCCGGCAATATTCCCGCATCCGGAGCCGACTTCGCCTGCAGCTTAATCGCAAGATCGGCAAAGAACAGATGGTGATTCACAATAATCACATCGCTCTCCGCCGCCCTGCGCCGCATTTCCGTAATGAAGCACCGCTCGTAATCGGGACACGCCTGCCCCAGGCAAGCCTCGCCCCGCGCGTCCAACTTGCCCCACACGGCGCTCGCCTCCGGCAGGTCGTCCAGCTCCACCCGATCGCCCGTCGCCGTCGTCTTCTCCCACTCCGCAATCGACTGGTACTGCGAAATCTCCTCCAGGCCATTCAGAATCGGCTGGTTCCGCAGCGCATACAGCTTGTGGCGACACAAATAATTCGCCCGCCCCTTCATGTAGCACACGCGCAGCGGCCCCAGCAGCGACTCAAGAAACGGAATGTCCTTGAAGAAAAGCTGCTCCTGCAAATTTTTGGTTCCGGTGGATATGATCACTCGCTGGCCCGAGCGCAGCGCAGGCAGCAGATACGCCAGCGTCTTTCCGGTGCCGGTGCCCGCCTCAACAATCAGGTGGCGGTTCTCCTCAAGAGCGCGCTCCACCGCGCGCGCCATCTCAAGCTGGCCCTTGCGGAACTCGTAGGGGAGCTCTGATTTCGCCAGCACCCCGCCGGGCGCGAAAAAGTCATATAGCGAGGGCAGTGAAGGCGCGGTCTGGGTGGTGGAGGACATCTTCTCTACAGAATATTCGTAGCGACGATCGATTCAGCCAGAGACAACGATAAAATTGAACTAGCGCA
Source organism: Acidobacteriaceae bacterium (assembly GCA_050746465.1). Taxonomy (GTDB): domain Bacteria; phylum Acidobacteriota; class Terriglobia; order Terriglobales; family Acidobacteriaceae; genus Silvibacterium. The sequence continues at coordinate 396 of JBOGMA010000328.1, read as the reverse complement.
TTACCCGGTAGAATCCCGCGGCACCTGGAACCTATTGAAAAACCCTCGTTCAAAATTGAATCGCGCCCCTGGCAACGCGAGTGCGGCCCAGCCCACCCTCGCCATTGTCGGACGACCCAACGTCGGCAAATCCACTCTTTTCAATCGCCTCACGCGTTCGCGGCGCTCCATCGTGGGAGACGAACCCGGCATCACCCGCGACCGCATCTACGGCGAAGTTGAGTGGGGCGGCCGCACCGCGCGCCTCGTCGACACCGGCGGCATGGTCCCCGACGACGAAGCGCTCATCCCCGCCGAAATCTACCGCCAGGCGCAGACCGCGCTCGGCGAAGCCGAGGCCATCGTCATGGTGGTCGATGGCCGAACCGAGCTGGCTTCCCCCGACATCGATCTGGC
>JBOGMA010000327.1:0-20951 GCA_050746465.1 Acidobacteriaceae bacterium | reverse complement strand
CTGTAAATCTGCCCCTGATTTCAAAAGTCGGGTCAACAGCGCTTGCAAAGGGTTTCCCCAGAAGATTAAAGACCTCTTTCGAGCCTACGAACCGTACCACGGTGGGGGTGAACTCCTGGTCGCAATCAATGATCTGTGTAACACCTCTAAACACAAACTCATCTATCCCGTGATGAAGGGGGTCACTACCAGCATCACCTACACCGTGAACGCTCCCCAAAGGCTCCCTATCCATTTCATTGAAGGCCCCAGCGATAGCGAATATGAGATACCGTTTGCAATCACAGAGCGAAGATTTCAATGGAAGTACGATGCCAAGTTTTCCTTCCATATATGCTTCGGAAAAGTGGGTGCAATCGAGGGGAGAGACGTGCGAGCCCACATCGGAGCCATGATCCGAGCAGTAGTCACGATCGTTGACGAAGTTGAAGCCAAATCTCGGGAGATTGGCCTGTTGTCTTGAAGGGTCTGAGGCGTGTTGATTCTGGGCGCGGGAAGGCATGGTATCATCTCCTTGCGGAGACAATACCCATTTGTCGAATCGCCCTCACATCCCGGCCAAGGAAATCAGGGGCAATGCCGACGCTCTGAATCAATTCACGCGCCGCATACTTGCTGTTCCACACAGCAAAATTAAGGCGGCACTCGAAGCTGAGAAAGCCGAAAAACGAACGCATGTCAGGCGTTCCGCTTCCCGCGCTTCTGGCGCTTCACCCAAAAGGGCAACTTAGAACGTCGTTTCTCCCACCTTGCCAGTCAGTTCTGCATAGGTAAGCCTCTTACCAACTATCTGCGATACTGCCAGCGCAAAGCGGTCTGCGTCGTTCAAGGGGTTGTCTTTGGTTGCGCGATTATTGTACCGAAAAACCTGCTCATCCACATAAGCGTCCAGATGGAACGGCTCGACAGCCACATAAGTTCCATTCAATCCGCGCTTCAATAGGCTCCAGAAGTTCTCGATTCCCTGAGTGTGAACCTGTCCGCGAACGTATTCCTCAAGGTGAGTCACAGTCTCGTGAACGTATTCCTGTTTTTTCAGGTGATCGTACCCCGGATTCCCGTCAGTGTAGACGGTTGAGCCCTTCTCGACTTCGGTAAGAATCTCAGTCTGCAAAACCGCACGGCTTACGGTAGGAATAATCCTTGCGCGAACCTGGCGCGCTTCGCGGTCCAGCATGCCCATGACAGCGATCTTGCGGTCCCATCCACCATTCTTCAGCTTCAGCCGCTTGTGCATGTGCATGTTCTTCAGCTTGCCGCCGATGAAGGTCTCATCAATTTCAACCGGGCCAGTGTTGCCGCCGAGCTTGCCAGTGGTTTGCGACTTGAGGGCAATGCGAATCCGATGCAGCATGAACCAAGCCGATTTCTGAGTCAGGCCCAGAGCGCGGGAAAGCTCATAGGAACTGATGCCGTTCTTTGAATTCCCCAAAAGCCAAAAAGCCGGAAGCCATTTTTCCAGACCGATAGGCGAATCTTCCATCACAGGTCCGGTTTTCAGGGTGAACTGCGCGGCCGGATGCTTGGCGCGGCAATACCAGCGGTTGTACTTCTCCAGAAACCGCACATCCGTCGATCCGCAGCGTGGGCATTCAACGCCATTGGGCCAGCGTTGCTCAACCATATACTCCCGGCAATGAACCGGATCGGCGAAGTAAAGGATTGCGTCTCTTAGAGTTTCGAGCTTCATGGTTCAATCATGCGCCCAACCCTATATTTTGTCAAGTATATTATTACCACTGCAAGGTACCGGCATAATTTTTTTTCTGGCGCTCCTGCTGCTCCAGCAAAGCCGGATACGCCCGCCGGCCCTCGTTTTGGGCGGCCAACATAAGCTAACTCCTTTGTTTACAGGGTCAATTCCCGTAACTCCTTTGTTTACAGGGTCACGATTCTATAAGTCCTTTGTTTTCAGGATCAGCATTCTTTTTTTAGCCAATGCCTGTTGCCTCTTGTCTGCGCGTAGGGCTGAGGAGCTATCGGACGCCGGTGGCCAGCAGAGTGGCGGGCGTGTGGCGGTGAGTCTTTCTGGTTCCGTGCACATAGGATTTGTAGACGGTGATATGGAAGCAGGACTGATAGAACTCCTCTTCCACATCAATTTTTCCCTCTTCCTGCAGGGGCAGCAGATAGGCGCGCATCCAGGCCACTTCTGAGAGCGAAAGGCCTTTTTTGGCGATGTCGATGGTGGCTCCCATGAGGTGCGGGGAGGCAATATCGCCCGAAGCCGGCGCGGCGTTGCCGTTGACGCGTATGAGGCGGCGCTGGAATCTCACGGTGCGCACGGCAGAGTTGATCTGGAGCGAGCGGTCAAACCGGACGTAGTGGGCGCGCGCGAGGTCGGTGAGGAACTTTGCCGTCCAGGGCCGGGTGCAGCGGCGGTCCCTGGGCAGATCGCTATCAACTCGCAGCTTCTGGCTGACCGGAAGCGGAACCAACTTGCCATCACGGCGCATGGCGTCGAGTTGCACTACGTTCTGGATGCGCTTGAGGCCTTCGGCTTCTCCGCGTACATTTTGCCGGACCAACGAGGCGTGGGACCCAACCAAGGGCGGCGGCACATAGAGATGTCCATTCCTCATGGGAATGGGAGGGATGGTTTCAGACAGGGTTTTCGACTCTGCCGTCGGTCCGGGTTCGCGGTGGGTCACCTCAGGCTGAGTGCTCCGGTGTTTGGCGACTTCGGTATGGTGTCTGCGACGGACGTGCGCCGTGTGGCGCGCGACCCGAGGCCTTGAGTGATGCGTGGCCGGGTGCGCCCGATGGTGAACCGCACGATGCACGGCCACGCGGCGATGACTAGCCTTATGGGCCTCCGCCGATGACTTAGCAGTCCTCGTGGCGGAGGATTCCGGACGCTTTTCGGTTTTCACAGAAGTCTTGTGTACGCTATGGTGCCGCCTGTGGGCGGCATGCGCAGAAGGAATCGCGACCAGCCCACAGGCCAGCACGAGAGAAGCGGCAGTATAAAAATAAGAACGCATTACAGTACGGCCAGGGAGAAGTAAATCAGAGCGTTTCCAGAGTAGCGAACTTTGCAGCCGCGTGTAAGTGGACATTTGGATTCCCCCGGTGGATTTCCTATTTTGAAATCGAGTTTCAAATCGAACCAGTTGAATTTCCCGCCGGACACGGCGGGGAGTAGAATCGGGCAAACCGTTTTGCAGCACCTTCCGGGGAGGACGACCATGACAGAACTTACAGAAGCCGCATCCGCACAGGCCCCATTGAGCGAAACGCAGCGCTGCGTCGATATATTCACCGCACCGACCAAGACCTTTACCGACATCCGCCGGAAAGCGACCTTCTGGGGGCCGCTCATTATTATGATCATCGTCGGAGTCGGCTTTAGCTTTACCGTGCAGAAGAAGATCGGCTGGGAGCAGGTGTTCCAGAACAACATCAACCAGAGTCCGGCCAAAGCTGAGAAAATTGAATCGAATCCAAACGCGGCGCGGATCAAAGCCATTTCCGCCAAATTCACGGCCGGCGCCACTTATGGCTATTGGGCAATCGTCCTGATCATCACGCTGATTACTTCGCTGCTCATCTGGGCTTCGATCAACTTTGGATTCGGCGGAAAGGCGAAATACAGTCAGATTTACGCAGTAAGCCTCTACGCCAGCCTGGTGATGAATATTAAATTTCTGCTGGGGATTGTGGCGATTTTTGCGGGGCTCGCTCCCGAGTCGTTCCTGATCAACAACCCTGTGGGCAGCAACATCGGCTATTACCTGAGCAGCGATTCGCCGATGTGGCTGCGCGCTTTCTGCACGCATATCGACGTCTTCGAGATTTGGGCGCTTGTGCTGTCGGTTATCGGCGTTTCGGTTGTCGCGAAAGTTTCCAAGGGTAAATCCGCAGCCGTTGTAGTCGGCTGGTGGATCATTTTCATTTTGATCGCCACCGCCGGTGCGGCCGCAGCGGGCTAACTTCTAGCCCACGGGGGCCGACTTTGGAGGCGCCGTTAGTTCCTTAATCTGGTTGATCGCGGAGCCGAGGTTGGTCGCCACCGCGTTCGGCCGGGCCACGCCGAAGCGGTTCCGAAGGGTCTCTTTTTCGCCGTCGCCGCCCCATAGCCCGACCACAATCGGATTGTGGGGCAGGCTGTCACGCAGGGACTGAGCCAGCTTGCGCGCCTGGGCAAAGGCGAAAGGTGGAACGGCGGAAACGCAGACCGCCGTATCCGACTCCTGTGCCAGCCGCGAAAGAATTTCGGGCGTTAGAGAGGCGGTGTGGAGCAGCATGGTTCCATGGCCGCGCTGCTCGAGCAATTGTGCGAGCATGGTGGCAGCAATTTCGTCCACCTCGTCGTCCACAGGAACGCAGACTACGGGACGAGCTACGGCGGGCGGCTCGGCCTCGGATTCTTCGCGGCGCTGCTTGCCTGGCGTCGATTCGTCATCGGGCTCTTCTTCGTCGTTCTCGGGCTGATAGTCCGTAAACTCGGCGATCAGCTCCGTTACGCTCTGGTAGAGCCAGGGCCCGCGCACATTGTCGAGAACTCCCTTGTGCCGGTCTTGCTCGCTCAAGATCAAGGCGGGCAGGACGACATGATCGTAAAGTCCGAGCAAGGTGTGGCGTTCGAGATAGCTGATGGCGATTTCGTGCGCTTCGGGCTGGTCCATGGCCAGCAGGCGCTCGTAATAATGAGCCTCGGGCGAAAGCTCAGCGTCTTCGCCCAGCAGGATGTCGAGAAACGAAAGCTGCGGAATGTAGCGGCCCATGACGATGAGGCAGACGGTCAGCGGCGTCGAAACAATCAGCCCCGGCCAACCCCACAGCAGCGTCCAGACGACTGCCATTACGATAAGGGCGAAAGCGGAGATGCCCGTGCGCCGCCCGTAGACATGCGGCTCGATAAAGTTGGCCACCGTCAGTTCGAGTCCGGCGAAGAGCAGAGCCACCCAAAGGGCATGCCACCAGCCGGGAAAGACAGCCAGCGCAAAAGCGATGGTCGAAATGCCCGCGGCCATGGTTCCCGCATAGGGAATCATGCGCAGAATTCCCATCAGCGCGCCCCAAAGTGTTGCGTTGGGAATGCCCAGCAGAGACAGACTGATCCCGAACACCAAGCCATAGGCGGCGTTCATCAGCACATTCATGACCAGGTAGCGGCTGATGCGCGCGGCGGCCTCGTTCATGGCCTGCGTCATGAGGCTGATGCGCCCGCGCCCGGCCAGCAGTAGGAGCCGGTTGCGCAAATTCTCATGCTTCACCAGCATGTAGAAGGTGAAGATCAGGATCATGACCAGCATGCCGATGGGTTCCAGCAGAGGGCGCGCGTATTGCTGCAGGTACTGGCCTGTTGTGGGCGCGGGGCGGATTACACGGACCGGAACCGGCTCCTTTGATTGCTCCAGGAGCTGGCGCTCGCGCTCCCGGCGCGTGTGCGCGGGCGGTTCGGCCTGCTGCGAAGGCGCGGGGTTGGTCACGTTCGAAATATCCGACCCGATCTGCTGGATGCTTTTGAAGGCGCGGCCCAGCGGTCCGCTGGTCGGAGCGTGCACCGAAGTAATCTTCTCCTGGATATTCTGCTGATAATTGGGCAGGTCGTTAATGACCGAAATGACCTGCCGGGTCACGATCCAGCCCACGCCCCAGACCAACGCGAACGACATTGCGATAACCAGCAGCACCGCTGGAATGCGCCGGATGCGCAACCGCTCAATCTGGGCCACGGCCGGGGAGAGCAGGAAGTTCAGCGATAGCGCAATCGCCAATGGAACCAGCACTACCCGGGCAAAGTAGAGCCCTACCAGCACCAGCGCCAGAACGATCAGCGGTTCGGCGCTGAGACCACCCGCACGGGGACGCAAAGCAGACGGCGGCGCTGCTGCCGGCTGGGGTTGGGAGGCGGGTTGGAGGTTCTGCTCAGGCACCGGATGATATAGATGCGTTGTACCATAGCTCGGGCAGGGTTGGCCGCTGTCTCACAACAGGCGAAATTTTCCCGGGGAACCCGCGCCGCCACCTCTGCGTATCTCATTCCAGAAGCTCAGGGCACCGGTACGCGCGGCGCTCTCGCTGGGGGAGTTCGTTGATGATTACAGCCTTGCCACCATCCGCCTCCTCATGGACCGACGAGCAACGGGCACTCTACTACGCGCAAATGTCAGCCTGGCAAAAGGATGAAGTGGTCGGGGTACTTCTGGCGCTGTTTCTCGGGACCTTCGGTGCACACCATTTCTACATGCGGCGGCCCGGGCTCGGAATTCTTTATGTTGTTTTTTCATGGACTGGAATTCCAACTATCATCAGCCTGATCGAGTGCTTTTTTATGCCTGAGCGAGTGCGGCAATACAATCTCGCGCTGGCCACCTACTTTGCGGCCCATCTTGGGCCCCAGGCGCAGGTGACGAACATCGTGATGGGTTCGGGGCCCGTTCGCATGTGCCAGCGCTGCGGCTCGCTCCTGCTGACCGACGCGAACTATTGCGGCCATTGCGGAGCGAAAACCTAGGGCTCAGGGCTCAGGGCTCAGGGCTCAGGGCTCAGGGCTCAGGGCTCAGGGCTCAGGGCTCAGGGCTCGCGAAATGCGACTGCCACCGGGTGCTTCAGTCAATGAGTTCGCCCAGTGTCCTATCTTCACTCCACCTGCCCGATATAGACACCGAACGCAGGCAGCTTCACCTGTTTCAGTGATGCCGGATCGCTGGTCCCTGGAGATTTCAGCAATGTCTTCACGCCCGTGTTGTGAATCCCTTGCGCCGACAAATCAAACCCAATCGTCTGGTCCTGAGCGGTGAAGTTGCAGGCCACTACCACCGCCGGAGAGCCCTTCGCCTGCCGCAGCCATGAGAGCACCTGGTTGTTGCTTGTGTTCAACATTATCTCGCGGCCACGGAACGCAGGATTCGTCTTCCGCAGCGCGATCATCTGCTTGTACCAGTTCAGCATCGAGTTCGGGTCGTGAAGCTCGTCCTGCACGTTCACCGTAATAAAGGAGTTCGGAATCGGCAGCCATGTCTTCACGCCCGGCTTTGAAAACCCCGCATTCGCTTCCGGACTCCACTGCATCGGGGTCCGCTCGCCGTCACGCCCCTTTTCCTTTGGCCAGCCCTTAATGCCAATCGGGTCCCGAACATCTTCCTTCCGCGTCGGTGGCGTGGTCTTCATCCCAATTTCGTCGCCGTAATACATCATCGCCGTATCCCGCGAGGCAAACAGGATGGCAGCCAGCATCCGGCCAATCTCCTTGTTGTGAACCCCGTCGCCGTAGCGGTCCGACCGAGGGTTGTCGTGATTATCAAACACAAAGAGCGGCTCGTAGCCATCCAGCTTCGTCTCCGCGTCATTGATATTCTTGCGGAACTCAGCTACGTCAAGCTTGTTGATAAACCCGACCTGCATATCCATGGGCAGGTTCAGCTCATCGTGGTGCGGCCCGTACAGCTTCCGCAGGTCGGCGATCGAATCCACATAGGTCTCGCCGATCAGCACCGCCTTGTGGCCCCACTTCGGGTCGCTGGTGGAGTCGGCCACCTGGCGCAATTGCTTGAGCACGCCATTCACGCCGGAAAGATTGTCTGTCTTGCTCGACGTCACTTCCTTGTCGCCGTATGCGCTGATCTCGATCTTCCCGTTCTTGTCACGAACGTAGGGTTCGTCAGAAAACGTAGGGTCCTCGAACAACGCGGTGATGGCATCCAGCCGGAACCCCGCAACGCCACGATGAATCCAGTACCGCTCCACGTCGTACATTGCCTTTCGAACCTGCGGATTCCTCCAATTCAAGTCCGGCTGCTGCACATAAAAGCGGTGATAGTAGTACTGCTTCCGCACGTGGTCCCACTGCCACGACGACCCTCCAAACAAGGAAATCCAGTTGTTCGGCGGCTCGGGCTTGCCGTTCACCATTTTCGCGTCGTGCCACACATACCAGTTCGCCTTGGGATTCGTCCGCGACTTTGCTGACTCGATGAACCAGGGATGCTTGTCCGATGTGTGGTTCAGCACCAGGTCCATGATCACGCCGATGTTCCGCTGCTTTGCCTGCTGCTCCATCCGGTCAAAGTCCGCAAGAGTTCCATACTGCGAATCAATCGCGCGGTAGTCGGAAATGTCATAGCCAAAGTCCACCTCCGGCGAAGGATAAACCGGGGTCAACCAGATGGCATCCACGCCCAGCGCCCTGAGGTAGCCCAGCCGGGACGTGATTCCGTTCAGGTCGCCGACGCCATCTCCATTCGAGTCCTGAAAACTCCGCGGATAAATCTCATAGATCACCGCATTGTCCCACCACGGGCGGTCATGGGAAGCCGTTGTCTGGGCTGATGCGGAGGAGAAACTAGAGGCGAGAAAGATGGAGGCGAGCAGAGCGATGAGGGCGGTACCGCCGTGTCGAGGCGTGAATCTCATTCAAGGGATCTCCCGGTGGAATGATAAATGCCCATGCCTGAACCATGAGATGCGGACGAGCGACGAAGCTCCCGATCGCAGGGCTTCATGGATCAGGACATTAAATATGGCAGGTCGTCTGCCCGCGCTTTTCCAGATAATGCTGGTGGTAGTCCTCCGCCGGCCAGAAGGTCTGAGCCGGAACCACCTGGGTCACAATCGGTTTCGGGAAGCGCTTTTCCGCAGAGAGCTTTGCGATGGTCTCCTTCGCAGCTTTCTCCTGCTCAGGCGAGTGAAAGAAGATGGCGCTGCGGTACTGCGTTCCCCAATCCGGGCCCTGGCGGTCCAGTTGCGTAGGATCGTGCATCTCGAAAAATCTGTCGAGCAACTGCTGATAGCTAACTTTCTCCGGGTCGTAGTCGATTTCGACCACCTCGGCATGTCCGGTCGCGTCGGTGCAGACATCGCGATAGCTAGGCTGCTCGAGCTTGCCGCCTTCAAAACCAACCGCCGTTCCCGTTACTCCGGGAACCCGGTCAAACCGCAACTGAGGACCCCAGAAACAACCTGCTGCAAACGTCGCCTTCGCCATCGATTCACCTCTTCTCTATTTTAGAGCGGGCAATTGCATCGCACAGGGGCTAAAGCCCGAGTTGTTCCTAAGTCTTTTCGGGACGGCTGAAGCCGCCCCCTGATACAAAACACGAGTTTTTGAGCCAGCAGTGAAGCCATGCCCTGATACGTAGCTGTATGCCTGATACGAAACTTGGTTTTCAGACTGCTGTCTGCGGCTACTTCTTTTTTGACGGACGCGCAGCCCGCCGCAGTTTCTCCACTTCCGCTTCGGTCAGTTCGCGAGCTTCGCCCGGCTCGAGGTCCAGCACCAGAGGCCCGTAGCCGATACGACGAATCTTCTCCACATGGTGGCCGATCTCTTCGAACATCTTTCTGATTTCGCGATTGCGGCCCTCAATCAGCACCAGTTCGTACCACGGGTTCTCCGCATCGCGAAACAGCCGCACTTTTGCGGGAGCCGTCATCACGCGGCCTTCATGTGTTCCCGGCTTGCCGCGCTCAATCATGAGCCCTGAGCGAATCTGTTCCAGCCCCGTTTCCGACGGCCTTCCACTGACTTTAACGAGATAGGTTTTCTCAACACGCGATGCGGCCCGGGTGAGCGCATTGACCAGTTCTCCGTCGTTGGTCATCAGCAACAAACCTTCGCTGGCGTAGTCCAGGCGTCCCACGGGAAACACCCGCTCGCCGCCGCGAATCAACTGCATCACCGTAGGCCGGTTCTGCGGATCAATGACGGTTGTTACGTATCCCTTGGGCTTATTTACAGCGTAGTAGCGAAGTCGCTCCGAGCCGTGGAGGAGCTTGCCGTCTACTCGGATATGGTCGTGCGCGGCATCGGCTTTTGTGCCAAGTTCGGTTACAATCTTGCCGTTTACCTGCACGCGCCCGGCCTGGATCAGTTCCTCGGCCTTGCGCCTGGAGCATACACCGGCACCGGCGAGGATTTTCTGCAATCGCTACAATTTTTGCAATTGCCCATGAGCGCCGGTTCCGGTCATTCGTTTCCTTCGTCGGTTTGCTCCGGCTCGGCTTCTGCTACGGGCGCGGCCTCTGCTTCAGCTTCCGGCGCAGCCGTCTCCTCGGAGATGTCTGGCTGGCTTGATTCGAGCGGGAGTTCAGCATCTTCGGTCTCCGCCAACTCTCCGGCCATTTTTTCGAACTCTTCGATAGACGGGAGTTCGTTCAGGTCCTTCAATCCGAAGCGCAACAGGAATTCTTTGGTGGTCTTGTACAGAATGGGACGACCGATGACCTGCTTGCGTCCGGCGGTGGTGATGAGCTTGCGGCCGACGAGCGAACCGAGGACGCCGCCTGAATCCACACCGCGAATTTCGCTGACTTCGGGCACCGTTACGGGCTGCTTGTAGGCGATCACCGCCAGCGTTTCCAACGCCTGTAGCGAGAGCTTCATTGGAGGTTTCAGACTCTTCACAAAGGCGCGGACGGCGTCGTGATATTCCGGTTTGGTGGCCACGCGATAGCCGCCGGCGATCTCGCGAATTTCGATGCCGCGATCGGAGCCGGTATATTCGGCGATGAGCTGCGTGATGAGCTGCCGTGCTTCCTCGCGGGAGTCGCGATCACGCTGGCGTGCCGCGCGCTTCTCGTCTTCAACCGCGCGATCCACGCTCTGAGCATCGTTGTCGGGGGATTCCGCTGATGAAGTGGAACTGGGTTCTTCCGCAGACGCCTCTTCCGGCAAAACGGCGGCAGTTTCGAGCGCCAGCCCGGGCTCCTCCGCAGCGGCTGAGGCTTGAACCTCGGCGGCCACAGCGCTCAGCCGTGCCGCACGCTCGTCAAGCAATTCGGCCTGGAAGAGCGCCGCGATCTGAGGCAGCGTAACCGGCTCCTCGGCGGCATAGATAACAGCTTCGATTTTGGCTTTCAGACTCATGGATCAATTAAGGATAGCTTTTTCGGGACTACAACGCGCGACGGACTTACGACCAATCATCGCGCATCTGGCTGACGCGTTCGTTCATTATCTCTTCGAACTGCTCGTGCTTCTTTACATAAATTTCGCTGAAGTTGCGGTCCTGGCGGAGCAGAATGGCCTGGAGACGGACCAGTTCCAGCAAGGCCAGGAACATTGCGATCAGCGCCTTTTCGGACTTTGTATTCGCGAGCAGGCGGCGCAGGGCGATGGGGCGGTCCTCCATCATGAGGCGGCGGCGCATGAAGTCGATCATCTGGCCGACGGTTGCGGCGTCCTCTTCCAGGTCCAGCACCGGGCGCTCTTTGGCACGCTGCAGAATCTCCTGGAAGACGCGGACCAGGTCCATGGTGTCGGCGGCAATCTCCGGTTCAGTTCCTTCGGCGTTGCGGAAATCCCGGATGCCGGGGTTGGTCCAGGTGGCGGCTTCCACCTGCTGTTTTTCGTAGAGCATTTGCGCGGCATTTTTGAAGCGCTCGTGCTCGAGGAGGCGTTCGACCAGCTCGTGACGCGGGTCTTCGGCCTCGCCGTCGGCGGTTTCGGCGGGGGAGCGAGGCAGCAACATGCGGCTCTTGATGTGAATGAGCAATGCGGCGGTGTAAATGAACTCCCCTGCCGCGTCCACATCGGTTTCCTTAAGATGCTCCACGTACGCCAGGAACTGCGCCGTGATTTTAGCGATGGGGATGTCGTAGATGTCGATGTCCTGCTTGCGAATCAGGTCAAGGAGCAGGTCCAGAGGGCCGTCATAGACCTGGCCTACCGTCACCGAAAACGGGTACGCGGATTCGGTTTCTTTTTTAGGGGCGGCGACGGGAGCGGGAGTTTCTGCTGATGTCGGCTCTGGCGACTGCGCCTCGAGCTTGTCCTGATCCTCCGGCATCACCGTTCTCCCAATCCCATGGCGGCGCGCACCTGCACCATGGTCTGCTCGGCTCGCGCGCTGGCACGCTGTTCGCCTTCGGCAAGGATATCCTTCACCAGCACCGGATTACTCTCGAATTTGCGCCGTCGCTCTTGAATGGGATTCAGTTCGGCCACGATTGCGTCCGCGGCCCAGCTTTTGCACTCGATGCAGCCAATGCCCGCCGTCGTGCAGCCTTCCCAGACCTTTCGCTGTACTTCCGCGCTGGAAAAGACTTTGTGCAGGTCGCCTACTGGACAAATGTCCGGGTTTCCTGGATCCGTCCGCCGAACCCGAGCCGGGTCCGTCACCATGGTCTTGAGCTTCTGCCGGATTACCGGTTCCGGATCGCTCATCAAAATGGTGTTGCCGTAGCTCTTGGACATTTTTCGGCCATCCGTTCCGGGGAGTTTGGGCGAGGGCGTGAGGAGGACCTGGGGCTCGGGAAGGATTGGACGCTCTGGATTTTTGGAGTCGCGGTAGAACTGATTGAATCGGCGCGCCACTTCACGAGTAAGCTCGACGTGCGCCACCTGGTCCTGGCCGACGGGGACGAAATCAGCCTGGTAAACCAGAATGTCGGCGGACTGAAGCAATGGGTAGCCAAGAAAGCCGTAGGTGGTCAAGTCCTTGGTTGTAAGGTTTTCCTGCTGCTCTTTGTAGGTTGGGACCCGCTCCAGCCAGCCCAGCGGCGTGATCATGGAGAAGAGCAGATGCAGTTCGGCATGCTGCTTGACGTGGCTTTGAACAAAAATGACGCATTGCTCCGGGTCGAGCCCGGCGCCCAGCCAGTCCAAGGCGACTTCGCGGGAGTTTTCCCGTACTGCGGAGGGGTCGGCGTAATCCGTGGTCAGCGCATGCCAGTCGGCAATGAAGAAGTAGCACTCATACTGAGCCTGAAGGCGCGCCCAATTGTAGAGCGCGCCCCTGTAGTTGCCCAGATGCAGTTTGCCCGTGGGGCGCATGCCGCTTAGCACACGCTTTTTTGAATCAATTGAGGAGTTCGGCACCCATGTTCCTTCGGTTCAGTGGACTCGCTCTATTGTAATAGCCGGGGCCTGGCCGGGACTGACCGTCCAGGCAGACGCGCCTTCGGCGCCCTCGTGGAACCGCCTCTGTGGCCCTCCCTCTGGTCGGGATCAAACTCTCTACTGCTGTTGCATCTGTGGTGCGGTCTGACCCTGTGGCATGGAATATTGTGGAGTTCCGTCCTGCTGCGGTGGAGGCTCGCTTCCTTCGGGGCCGCGCGGAGGCGCGAACTTGGGTCGGTTGGTCAGCCTGAAGCCGTTTCGAACAACGTAGAAATTCTGCTCCGGCAGGTCGGCTTCGAGCAGGCGACCGCCATGGTCATAGAAGAGCTCGACGGAAATGGCGTTCTGCGCGCTGACGGACACAGTCGTGTGCTGGGCCTGAATTTCGCGCCCGTCGAGGCGCCCCTGCGCGCCGGGATCCGGCGTATAAATGGTCGGCACCAGCAACCCATTCTCTTTGGGAATCAGGGCCCATGATACTTGCGGATTTGCGAGGCCAATCTGGGTCAACAGCATGTAGCCCGCGGCGTCCAGGTCGGGCAGGAGCGCCAGATTCTGGTGACGGTCCACTGTACTCTGCGTGTCCTTCCCCTTGGCGTTGACGTTGATGTTGAACTGGCGCCCGGTTGGGTCGGACTTAACGGTAAATGTAACGGGGCTGCCGTTTACCGTTCCTGTGATCTGGTCGCTCACCAGATTCAGCATGTGATCGAGGTTCTGCGAGTTCTGAAAGCTGTAGGTGAGCTTGGAAAGATGCAGGTCTCCGCGTGATGTGATGGTGTAACCAGCCGCGGTCGGCATTACCGTGTACTCGGATGAGCCGACTGTCTTGTCCTTCTGATAGATGGTGTAATGCACGGTTCCCGCAGGAAGTGAAGGCTGCGTCTGCGCGGCGGCCTGCGACACTCCGGCAGGCAATACCAGCGCAAGCATAAGTGAAAGGCTCCAGAAGTTCATCCTCGTGTCGCACTCCTCAGATCTTCAAACCCGGTTTTTTGCCGAAAGCTGCGCGAAATCAGGGGTTGCACCCAAAAAAGAAACCCACCGGAAGGAAATCCGGTGGGTCCACTTAAAGGTTTCGGATACGCTAAGCCGGCGATGGGCTTCCCTCCGGCAGTCCGGGAGTACGTCCCGGTTCCGGCTTGAGCACCTGCTGCACGTCCGCATTGGTCGCGCCCGCACCGCCCTGCGGCTTATTGAATGGCGGCAAGTCCTTGCCTTCGATGAGCAGCCGAATATCGTTGGCGTCGATGGTTTCCCGCTCCAGCAAAGCAGCCGACATTCGGTGCATCAGGTCCTGATGTGTCTCCAGGATGTTGTAGGCCGAGCGATAGGCCTCGTCCACGAGGTTACGGACCTCCGCATCGATCTGCCGGGCCGTCTCTTCCGAGAAGTCACGGTGCTGGGCGATCTCGCGGCCGAGGAAGATCTGCTCTTCTTTCTTGCCGAACGTGAGGGGTCCCAGGCGGCTCATGCCATATTCGCAAACCATCTTGCGCGCCAGTTCGGTTGCGCGCTCAATGTCGTTTCCGGCACCGGTGGTCAACTGCTTGAGGAAAATCTCCTCGGCAATGCGCCCGCCCATGAGGATGGAAAGCTGCGTCTCAAGGTAATCCTTGGTAACGGTATGCTTGTCGTCTTCCGGCAACTGCATCGTGACGCCGAGCGCCATGCCTCGGGGAATGATGGTGACCTTGTGCAGCGGATCGGCGTGGTTGCGCAGCGCGGCGACGACCGCGTGGCCCGATTCGTGATACGCGGTGACCTTCTTTTCTTCGTCGGTCAGCAGCATCGACTTGCGCTCCGCGCCCATGAGTACCTTGTCCTTGGCCTGCTCGAAATCGAACTGGGTCACCGACTTGCGGTTCTTGCGAGCCGCGTTCAGCGCCGCCTCGTTCACCATATTGGCTAGGTCGGCCCCGGAGAAGCCCGGTGTCCCGCGCGCCATCACGCGCAAATCAACGTCATCGGACAGCGGAACCTTTTTCGCATGGACCCGCAGCACCTCTTCGCGCCCACGCACATCCGGGCGACCGACAACGACGCGGCGATCAAAGCGGCAGGGTCGCAGTAGCGCCGGATCAAGAACGTCGGGACGGTTGGTTGCCGCGACGAGGATTACACCATCGTTTGCTTCAAACCCGTCCATTTCAACGAGCAACTGGTTCAAGGTCTGCTCGCGCTCGTCGTGCCCGCCGCCGAGACCCGCGCCGCGGTGCCGTCCAACAGCGTCAATTTCATCAATAAAGATGATGCAGGGTGCGTTCTTCTTGCCCTGCTCGAACAGGTCGCGCACGCGACTGGCGCCGACGCCGACGAACATCTCCACGAAGTCTGAGCCGGAGATGGAGAAGAACGGCACGTTGGCTTCGCCTGCAACTGCCCGAGCCAACAAAGTCTTACCGGTTCCCGGAGGCCCGATCAGCAGCACGCCTTTCGGGATGCGGCCACCCAGCTTCTGGAATTTCTGGGCCTCGCGCAGGAATTCGATGATCTCCTGAAGTTCTTCCTTGGCCTCGTCTACCCCGGCTACATCTTTGAACGTTATCTTCTTCTGCTGCATGGAGAGCAGCCGGGCCCGGCTCTTGCCGAAGGAAAGCGCCTTGTTTCCGCCACTCTGCATTTGCCGGATCATGAAGAACCAGAGCGCTACCAGAATCAGCAGCGGAGCCACGTTAATCATGATGCTCCACCACGCGCTGCTCGAATTGTCCTTGATCGTGACCTTGACGTGGTTCTGGTCGAGAACGTCGTAGAGATGGGGATAGTTGGCCGGAACAACGGTATGAAATGTCTCTTTGCCGCTCTTCAACGCGCCCTTGGCGTCATCGCCGCTGATCGTCACTTCCGTAATCTGCCCCTGCTGGGCATCCTGGAGAAACTCTGAAAACGAGATTTCCTTCTCCTTCCCGCTGCCAGTGCCGGTCTGGAACACGCGCCACAGCACAATGAGGCAAGCAAAGATGAAGACCCAAAAAATGATCTGTTTAACGGTTGAATTCACGAAGGAAAACCCTCTTTTCTGAAACTCCGGCGAATACTATAAAAGCAGCGGAGATCCCCTTTTGCGACGGAACGAGTCGCTGCTTTGGTGCATCTTACCGAATTAGACGCCGACCCGGTGCATAAGTATCACAGTAGACAATCCGCAGACGGTTCCACCAGGCGGGGCGGCGCTCAATATATTGGATTCATTCTACCCCTTCCAGGTCTCGCCCACGTTGAAAGGTTTTTACCAGCCGGAGTTCCCGGGGAGATCGTTCCGCCTTGAGGGTCGCGGTGAGGGTTTCACGTCGCGTTCCCCTGGGCTCGCACATGGCGAGCAACCGTTCCGTCTGGTCAAAATTCAGCCCCACCCCCAGTTCGCGGGCTGCGGCCCGCAAGATGCGCCGTCGATAGGCTGGCGAAGCGGGCAGGCGCTCAATTTCCAGTGCTACGCTGGTTGCGGATTGATCGGCGGAGGCTGCCCGGCCACCACCGCGCACCGGCTTGCCTGGCAGAAGAAGTTGCGGCATGGTCCGCACCAGTTCTTCCCGCCAATAAGCGTCCTCGTCCCGCGCCAGCGTAGCCAAATTTGCCAGATGCCCATAGATCTGGGGATTGTACGCTGCGAGAGCGGGAAGCAGCCCGTGACGAAGCCGGTTGCGCGTATATGCTACATCGGCATTACTTGCGTCCTCCCGCCAGGGTTGTCCTATCTGGGACAGCCAAGCCTCGATCTCAGCCCGCCGCGCTGCCAGGAATGGCCGTAAGATTAATCCTTTAGTCTGTTTCAGGACGGGGTGAATTCCGCTCAACCCTTCCGTCCAGGCTCCGCGCAGAAGCTTGTGCAGAACGGTTTCGGCCTGATCATCGAGTGTGTGCGCAGTCGCTACAGCATCGGCCAGTCCCGAATCCAGAATCTCCCTGAACCAGGCATATCTGAGATTCCGCGCCGCCTCCTCCAGGGTCTGGCGGTTTGCCTGGGCAGCGGTCGGAGCGTCGACATCCGTCCGCTGAAAGACCAGGCCATGCTGGGCCGCCAAGTCCGCAACGAACATCGCATCGGCTTCCGACTCGGCACCCCGAATCCCGTGCTGCACATGCGCTACCGAGAGGACCAGTCCGACTTCCGGAGCAGCCTCGATCAATGCCCGCAGAAGGGCCACTGAGTCAGCCCCGCCTGACACCGCCACTGCCAACCGCATACCCGGGCACAGAAGCGCGCGATTCAAGTGAGGCGCGTTGGAAACAGACTTGGTCATCGACACTATCGTAGCTTTTTCGGCTTGGTGGGTCGCAAATTCTTCGGTGGCGATATACTGCGGCCATGCTGGAAACGAGAACGGCGACCCCAGCCGACGCAAAGCTCATCACTCACCATCGGCGTCGCATGTTTGTAGACGCTGGACGTGCCGACAATCAGGTTCTGGATGTTATGGCCCGCAATTTCGAGCCCTGGGTCGCGAAGGCCATTGAAGATGGCAAGTACATCGGGTGGCTTACACGCGACGGCGACCGCGTAGTTGCCGGCACCGGACTCATGCTGCTGGACTGGGCACCCCACCCCCTCGATCCTCGATCCACGCAGCGCGGATACCTCCTGAATGTTTACGTCGAGCCGGAGTACCGGCGCAAAAAGCTGGCCAGCCACCTGATCGAGCTCGCATTCGCGGAGGCTCGCCGCCGCCGCATTCGTGTGGTGGCGCTGCACTCCACCGAAGCGGGACGCAAGCTTTACGAGAGCAATGGGTTTCGGCGAACCAATGAGATGTTCTACGTCGAACCAGTTGAGCCGTAGTCGTTGAAGAGGCCCCACTGCTTTTTCGACGCAATCGGCGTCATACCAACAGCGTGTCCCGGTAGGTGAGGTTTCCGTGGCCGATTTTCTTTTCTCCGGCGGCATCATCATCGATGGCTCGGGAGGTCCGCCTTTCCAGGCCGACGTGCTCATCCGCGGCGATCGCATCGCGAGCATCGATGCCGATCTGGCCGCACACGCCAGTCCCGATGTGAAGTGGATTGACTGCGCTGGCCTCACCCTCGCACCTGGATTCATCGACTCCCATACCCATTCCGATCTTCAGGTACTCGAGGGGCGCACCGAAAAGCTGCGCCAGGGCGTTACGACAGAAGTTGTAGGGAACTGCGGTTTCTCCGCCTACCCTCCTGCACGCGACCCAGCCGAGCTTCGCTCGTTCGCCAACGGAATCTTTTGCGGCGACGACACGTGGGGCTGGCCTTCCACCGAAGCTTATCTCCGCGCGATTGAAGACAGCCGCACGGCAAACGTTGCGTCCCTGGTGGGACACGGTTCCTTACGCATTGCTATTGCCGGCAACCGGCAGGGTGCCGTTACTGAATCTGAGCTACGCGCAATGGAAAGCCTGCTTGGGGAAGCGCTCTCCGCCGGGGCGGTCGGCTTTTCGACGGGTCTGATGTACGCGCCGGGCTCCAGCGCGCCCACCGATGAGCTGCAGAGGCTCTGCAACACCACGGCAAAATTCGGGGGCATCTACACGAGTCACATCCGATCCTATTTTTCGGAACTTGTCGACGCAGTGGAAGAGCAGCTGGATCTCGCCCGCCGCAGCGGAGGCCGGCTCCAGATTTCCCATCTTCAGGCCGTTGGAGCGAACAACTGGCATCTGCAAGCCAGGGCCATTGATGCCATCGAACAGGCCCGGGCCGAGGGAATTGATGTTGAGTTTGACTGCTATCCTTACGTCGCCGGTTCGAGCGTGCTCACACAGGTCCTGCCCCAGAGTGCGCTCGACGGCGGCCTTTCCGCGCTGATGGCGAAGCTGCGCAATCCGGCTCAACGGCTCACCATTCGCGAGGAAACCCTTCGCTCAATTGCCTGGCGCTGGTCTGATATCCACATTTCTTCCGTCGGAACCGAACGCAACCTGGGCGCCATTGGAAAGAGCCTTGAAGAGATTTCCGCGGAACGCCGCCGCGAGCCTGTAGACGCGATGCTCGACCTGCTGCTTGAAGAAGAAGGGGATGCCAACATGCTCTGCTTTAACCAGAGCATTGAAAACCTGCGCGCAAGCCTCAGCCATCCCTGCGCCACCATCATCAGTGACGGATTCTACGTGAAGGGGCGACCCCATCCCCGCCTCCACGGAACCTTTCCTCTGCTGCTCGGCACTATTTCGCGGCAGCGAGGCTGGCTCACGCTTCCGGAAGCCGTACACAAGATCACTGGCAAGCCGGCCGCACGCTATGGGCTCAAGGGCCGCGGGCTGCTGAAACCGGGATGCTATGCGGACATCGTAGCCTTTCGCGCCGATACGATCGACAGCCCGGCCACATACGAGTCGCCTGAGCTGGACCCCATCGGCATCGAGTTCGTTTACCGCAACGGGCGGCCCGCAACGTATTTAGGGGCGTTGCGCAAAGGACTCTTTGTCGAGAACAACTCACGCATGTCCATCGGGTTCGACCCGGCTGAGCACCACGAATCGCAGTGAGGAACCCGCTGAGTGACGGCGAATGAAATGGTCGGGGAGAGAGGATTTGAACCTCCGACCCCCTGGTCCCGAACCAGGTGCTCTACCAGGCTGAGCCACTCCCCGATATTTGGCTGGATGCCTGCCCTGCGGGTTCCTGGTCGTTCCCCACGCTCACAGCAAGCTATCCTGACTATACCAGAAAAAGGGCTTCCAGCCCGATGACCGGCACATGAACTCCGCTCCCCATTTCGATCTTTCGCGTGTTCACGTCCTCGACGGTGGGCTTGCCACTGAACTGGAGCGGCGGGGGTGCGATATCTCGGGCCCGCTGTGGTCGGCGCGGGTGTTGGATGAAGCTCCGGATGTGATTCAGCGGGTGCATCTGGATTACCTGCGTGCCGGGGCCGATTGCATTTCCACGGCGAGTTATCAGGTTTCGGCTCTCGGCTATACCGAGTTGGGGCGCTCACGCGGAGATGCCGATCGCGCTTTGCGGAAGTCTGTGAAAATGGCAGAAGCTGCGCGTGAGCAGTACCGCCGCGAGTCCGAGCGGCCCGTGCTGATTGCCGCATCATTGGGGCCGTATGGGGCAGCGCTGCATAATGGCGCTGAGTTTCATGGGCGTTACAAGATTAGCTTTGACGAATTGGTCGCTTTCCATGCGGAGAGGCTGGCTGGGTTGGTGGATACAGGCGCGGATTTAGTTGCGTTGGAGACGATCCCATCGCTCGATGAGGCACGGGCCATTCTCGCTGCTCTGGGCCGCTTTCCGCTCTTGCGCGCCTGGCTTTCTTTTACGTGCCGGGACGAAGAGAATGTCGCTCACGGAGAAAGGCTTGCCGACTGCGCCGCGCTGGTCGAAACTTCGCCGCAGGTCATAGCCTTGGGTATCAACTGCACCCATCCGCGGTTCGTCAGCGGATTGATCGGCGTCGCCAAAGTTACCACTGGCAAGCCGATTTTCGTTTATCCCAACTCGGGCGAGGTTTGGGATGCGGCCAACCGATGGTGGACGGGAAAGTCCGAACCCGCCGAATACGGCGTGTTGGCTTCCGCCTGGTTCGCGGCGGGCGCTCAGGCGGTGGGTGGATGCTGCCGCACGACTCCGGCCCATATCCGGGCGGTTCGTGAAGCATCGCAGGCAGCACGGCCCGCAAACATGCGACAATAGAGACTCAAACGCCATGAATTCTGCATCGACTGTGGCCCCGCCTCCGGTTGCCGTTACCCCCGAACTCCTGGCTCAGCATGGCATCACGGCCGAGGAGTATCAGCGCATTCTGGCCGCGCTTGGCCGCACCCCGTCCCTTACAGAACTGGGAATTTACAGCGTGATGTGGAGCGAGCACTGCTCCTATAAGTCATCACGCGTGCACCTGAAGCGGCTGCCCACCAAAAGCGATCGCGTGGTGCAGGGGCCGGGAGAAAATGCCGGCATCATCGACGTAGGCGACGGATGGGCCTGCGCCTTCAAGATCGAGTCCCACAACCATCCCTCCTATATTGAGCCGTATCAGGGCGCGGCCCCCGGAGTGGGCGGCATTCTGCGCGACATTTTCACCATGGGCGCGCGACCGCTGGCAGTGATGGACTCGCTGCGTTTTGGAACCATCGTTCCGGAACCATCGGCGAAAGCGGAGGCGAAGGACGACGCTTCGATTGCCATGCTGCATAAGAACCACCAGATTCTCGAAGGCGTCGTGAGCGGGATCGCGGGATACGGGAAC
>JBOGMA010000326.1:0-12635 GCA_050746465.1 Acidobacteriaceae bacterium | reverse complement strand
GTATCGCGGCAGCTTGATGCTGGAGCGGCCGCTGCACCAGCGTCGCACGCAACTTGAGGAAGTCGTCTCGCAACACGGTCCGGACACGGTAGCCGCGGGAGGCGGGAACCAGCCGCTGCTTTTTGCGGACAGCGCGGCTCCTGCATTTCCGCGCCTCAAGCTGGCGCCCGCTGTGCATTTGCAGAGCGAGGAACAGCTTGAGCGTGCCTATACGGAGGCGCGGCAGCGGGGCAATGAAGGGGTGATGCTGAAGGACGTTGCCAGCAGCTACCAACCCGGGCGGCGCGGGCTGGCTTGGCTCAAATTGAAACGTGAGTTAGCCACGCTCGATGTAGTCGTAACCGGCGTCGAGTTCGGCAATGGCAAGCGCGCCGGGGTTCTCAGCGATTACACCTTTGCTGTTCGCGACGGCGACACTCTCAAGAACGTGGGCAAAGCCTACTCCGGTTTGACCGACGCCGAAATCGCCGAGATGACGGAGTTTTTTCAGCGGCATACGCTTGAGGACTTCGGGCACTTCCGCACCGTTGAGCCGCTCAAGGTGATTGAAATTGCTTTCAACAACATCATGCGTTCCGGCCGCCACAACAGCGGATTTGCGCTGCGTTTCCCGCGCATTCTCCGCATTCGCGACGACAAGCCGGTGAGCGAAATCGACACGCTGGAGCGCGTGGAGGAAATCTACAATTCGCAGCCGGACAAAATGATCGAGGCTAATTCGTCCTGAGCCTCATCTCTTATTGCCTGTTCCCTCTTGCCTGTTCGCTAAAATAGAAGGGATGCCCTTTACCGAACAGTACGACGTGGTTGTCGTGGGAGCCGGACACGCCGGCTGCGAAGCCGCCATGGCTTCGGCCCGCATGGGCCTGCGCACCGCTCTGTTCACGCTCAACCTCGACCTTATCGCGCAAATGTCCTGCAATCCTGCTATTGGAGGTATCGCCAAGGGTCATCTCGTCCGCGAAGTTGACGCGCTGGGCGGCATCATGGGCGAGGTCGCCGACGCCGTCGGCATTCAGTTCCGCCTGCTCAACACCTCGCGCGGCCCCGCCGTGTGGTCACCGCGCGCGCAGTGCGACAAGCAGCAGTACCGCGTAAAAATGCGCGAAGTGCTGGAGTCGCAGGCGAACCTTTACATCAAGCAGGCGGAGGTCGTTGATGTCATTCTGAGCGAATTTCGCGCAGAGGACGCACTCGAAGCGTCAGCGGTTTCTCACCTCAACACAAATGCTGAAGGCGCAAAGCGCGGTTGCCTGGACGGCAAGTCAATCACCGGCATCAAGCTCCGCGATGGACGCATCATTCACGCGCACGCCACCGTCATCACCACTGGAACGTTCCTCAACGGACTCATCCACTGCGGCGAGGAGCATTACCCCGCGGGACGCAGCGGTGAGCCGCCTGCAATTCTGCTGGGAGAAGCCCTGAAGCGGCTGGGCCTGCGCGGCTGCCGGTTGAAGACCGGAACCCCGCCGCGGCTCGATGGCCGCACCATCGACTGGAGCCGCTTTGAGGAACAGCCGGGCGACGCCGACCCCACGCCTTTCAGCTTTCGGACAAAGCAGCTTCCGCAGAGACAGATTTCCTGCCATATCGCCTTCACCACTCCGGAAACGCTGCGCATCATCCGCGAGAACTTCCATCGCTCGCCCATGTATTCCGGACAGATCGAGGGTATCGGTCCGCGATATTGCCCATCCATTGAAGACAAGGTCGTCAAATTTCCGGACAAGTCGCAGCATCAGTTCTTCCTTGAGCCGGAAGGGCTGAACACGCACGAGGTCTACGTCAACGGCATGTCCACCTCGCTGCCGATGGAAGTGCAGGCTGATATTGTGCGCTCCATTCCGGGGCTTGAAAATGCCGAGATGCTGCGCCCCGGATACGCCATCGAGTACGACGCCATTGACCCTACGGAACTCGACCGCTCGCTGCGCGTGAAGAACTTCACCGGCTTGTATCTCGCGGGGCAGATCAATGGTACATCCGGCTATGAAGAGGCTGCCTGCCAGGGACTCATGGCCGGCATCAACGCGGCGCTCTATGCACGCGAGTCCAAAAACGCGGGCACCAGCAATGTTGCGGAAGGCTCCGCCCGTGCAGCCAGCACATTCACGCTGGATCGCACCGAGGCTTACACGGGGATCCTTATCGACGACCTCATCAGCAAGGGCACCAACGAGCCGTACCGCATGTTCACCTCGCGCGCCGAGTTTCGCCTGCACCTGCGCATTGATAATGCCGACCGCCGTCTCACACCGCACGGACGCCGCCTGGGCCTCATCAGCGACGAGGCATGGGTGGACTACGAAGCCAAGCAGGCGCGCGCCGTTGCGCTTGAAAAGCTGCTGGCGATTCGCAAGGTCAATCCGGAAAAGTTGGCTGCATTGTTGCCTGACGCCACCGCCCTTGGAAATCTGCAGGGGCAGACTTACGCGCAAATTCTCAAGCGGCCCGAGGTTACCATCGAAGCGCTCTATCCGCTGCTTCGCGAAGAACTCCGCACGCTGGATGATCCCTCACTCTTTGCTGAGTGGCTGGCCGACTCGCCGGTCGACCAGTCCCTGAGCCCTGCGCCCCACGCCCTGAGCCCTGTTCGTTCCGCTCAGCGGAACGAACTCAAGTCCGTCGAGACCGAAATCAAATACTCCGGCTATCTCGATCAGCAGAAGAAGTCGATTGAAAAGCTGAAGAAGGCGGAGCAGCGGACCATCCCCGAATGGTTCGACTACAAGGCCGTCAGTGGACTCTCGCGCGAGATGCAGGAAAAGCTCACTCGCGTGCGGCCCGCCACCATCGGACAGGCCAGCCGCATTCCCGGAGTCACCCCTGCCGCTCTGACCCTGGTCAATGTCTACATAGAGATCCAGGCAGCAAATCGCGGCAGTCAATCCCCATCAGGTCGCGGGGTCGCCGCCTCCTGAGAAGGCGCGCTCCGGCCCAAATCAAACCTCACTATTGCTGATTGCCTGCTCCCTAGTTCCTCGGGGTGGATTTCAGGCTGATGCGTTCGACCTGATTTCCGGTGTTGGAATGGGCGGTCAGATCACCTGCGAGCCTGTAGAATCCGTTGATTGAACGAGTCTGGGCTTCGCCGCGGACGATGGTTCCGTGGAAAGAGTAGCGCAGCCCATGCACTGTTTTGGTTGTGAACGAGAGGCGATTGCCGGCGATTGTGGTCTGGTCAAAAAAGAGGGTCAGGGCGGTTTGGTGGTCCATCTTGGTGACGTATCCGGTCAGGCGGCCGTGCTCAATAGTGATCTGGATGACAGATCCTTTTTGATCCAGTTCATATTCGCCGGACGCATCCGCCGGAATGGTGCTGACTCCCCTGGTGGCTCGGGTGCGCGCTTCGGACGCGGAGTCGTGGCGTGAGTGCAGGACCGGAGTGGTCTGCGCGAAGGCGGCCACTGACAGCAACAGGGGCGCGATGATGAGTGTCCTCATTGGATTCACACGGATTAAACCCGAATCCCGGGCTCCAGTTGCTGCAGGGACATTCCGGAAACGGCATTCTTTGATTCCGGCCACGCATTCAGCCGCTTCAACACTTTGCGCGCGAGACCGGTGAGGGGGAGCCGGTGCAAGTCGCACCGCGGGAACCATTCCCGTGGTTTCCCGCTTTGGAGTGAGGCTTTGATTTGGCCTGATCCCAGGACGTAAATGGAAACAAGATAATTTGTGTCGGTGATGGAATGCCGCAGGGTAATGGCCTTCGCGCCCTGCGACGCCAGCTTCGGATCGAGTTCGGGCAGTTCCCACATTCCGGGCATCAGGGAAGCGTCGGCGGATCTCTGCACCAGCAGAACCTGCGGCTCGCCTGCCGATCTTCGCTCGCAAAGCGCATAGGCAGAATGCCGGAGGCGCATTTTCTTTCGGGCCGTCACCGCATGTTCCCCTTGCGTTGCGCAAAGCCCGCGCACAGGACATTGAGGGCACAGAGGAGCGCGGGGCAGGCAGACGGTCGCGCCCAGTTCCATCATGGCCTGGTTGAAGTCGCCGGGGCGGGTTGGATCGAGCAGCCGTCCGGCTGCGGCGCGGATTTCCGCCGCAGTGGCCGAGTTCTCATCCCATCCGCGGATACGGAGCAGCACGCGCTCGACGTTGCCGTCCACGCAGGCGATAGGCTCTCCAAAGGCGATGCTGGCGATGGCCGCGCTGGTGTACTCGCCAATGCCGGGCAGAGTTCGCAGATCGGCTGAGGCGGCGGGAAGCCGGGCATCCAGATTGCGCGCGACAAACTGCGCGGCCTGGTGCAAGAGGCGGGCACGCCGGTAATAGCCGAGGCCGCTCCAGTGGGCCAGCACTTCCTGCTCACTTGCCTCTGCCAACTTCCGGACAGTTGGAAATCGTTTCATGAAACGGGCGTAGTGCTCCAGAACCGCTGCCACGCGAGTCTGTTGCAGCATAATCTCCGATATCCAGATGGCGTAGGGATCGCGCGAGCGCCGCCAGGGCAGGTCGCGAGCGCTCCCGCCAAACCAACCGAGCAGGCGAAGGCGGAAATCGGAAGGATTGGGGCCCCGGCTCATGCCTTTGATTGTAGAGAAGGTATTGCACAGGGCAACAATAATTGGGGGGTTCGCGTCCATGTCATCGCAAGCAAAGATTGATGGTTCTTCATCTCCCCCGTTTTTTCCCAGACTGTTGCGTTGCGCCAATGAGCAAGAACAAGGAATTGAGCAATGGCAACGAACCGATTTTTGGCTGCTCGCAGAGCGCGCGATCCCCGGGATCCGTTCTCCGCCGAGGAAATCAGCGGCGCCGGGGAGATGGCAACTCTAATCCGGACACGCGATTGGAGCAAAACTGCGCTTGGGCCCATCGAGAAGTGGCCCGAAAACCTGATCCACTGTCTGAACACCATTCTTGCCGGCCGGTTCCCCATGGCGATTGCGTGGGGGCCGGAAATGATCGAGTTTTACAATGACGCCTATTCTCCTTTATTTGCGGAGAGGCATCCAGAGGCGCTTGGAAAACCGGCGGCCGAAACCTGGAAGGAAGCGTGGCACATTGTAGGCCCGGAGCTTGAGGCGGCCATGCTGCGCGGCGAGTCAACCTACCATGAGAAAGTCCTGATTCCAGTGGTGCGCGGCGGCCAGGTGCAGGACGTTTACTGGACCTACAGCAACAGTCCCATTTATGCGTCTGAGGGTGAGATTGTCGGGGTTCTGAGCGTTTGTCATGACGTGACCAGAGAGGTGCTCGCCAGCCGCGAGCGCGATGCCTTTTCCGCGCAATTAAAGCAGGTGTTGGAGGCGACGACGGATGCCGTTGTATGCCTGACCCGGGATTGGCAGATCTCTTATATGAATCCGCGGGCTCAGGAAATAGCCGCGCCTGAGGAAGACCTACTGGGGGCGAATCTGTGGCGGATGATTCCGAAGGCAGACTATCCCGGGTCGCCGCTGCGGGAGCATCTGCGGCGTGCCATGTATGAAGGCAAATCCGGCGAATTTGAGGGCCACTATCCGGAGCCGCTGAACCTGTGGATTGAGGCCCATGTGCGGCCAACGGCGGATGGAATTGTGGTCTTCTTCCGCGATACCACCGAACAGAAGCGGACGGAGGCGGCCCTGAAGGAAAGCGAAAAGCTGGCCGCGGTGGGCAGGCTGGCGGCTTCGATCGCGCACGAAGTAAACAATCCGCTGGAGGCTTTGACGAATCTGCTTTACCTGGCGCTTGAGGCCTCGGACGCGCGGCTGATTCGACGCTATCTTCAGGACGCGGAACGGGAATTGCGGCGCGTGTCCTTAATCAGCAATCAGACGTTGCGCTTTTACCGGCAATCAACAAAACCGAGGTTGATCCGCATGGGTGAACTGATTGAGGGGGTGCTCGCGACACAACAGGGGCGCATCGCAAACGCGCAGATTCAAGTGGAACAGGACTTCCGCGCAAAAGCGCTGCTCAACTGCTTCGATGGGGAAATTCGGCAGGTGATGAACAACCTTATCGGCAATGCCGTTGACGCCATGCGCAGCATGGGCGGCGGGCGGTTGCTGTTGCGCTGCCGCGAAGGGACTCATTGGCTCTCCGGCAACAGAGGACTGGTGGTAACGGTGGCCGATACGGGACACGGGATTGATCGCAGGCATCTGAAGAGAGTCTTTGAGCCGTTCTTCTCGACGAAAGAAATTGGAGGAACGGGCCTGGGATTATGGGTATGCCAGGAAATCGTGACCCGCCACCTGGGTTCGCTGCACGTCCGCAGTTCTAGACGAAAGGGGCGTACGGGCACCGTTTTCATGCTGTTCCTGCCGTTTGAGGGAGTGGCCAGGCAGGCTGCGGCGTGAAAACTTGCTCCTCCAGCACATTCGCTCTGAAATGATCGGCGGTCGCCCCCCGCACGATGAAGGGCGAAAGAATGGCTTCCGCTATTCAAAGTCCGGCGCAAGTTCTCGCAGGTTCTTCACTACTTCGATCAGCCTGTCGGCGGTGTAATCGACTTCGGCTTCCGTGTTGAAGCGGCCGAGGCCGAAGCGCAGGGAGCTATGCGCGATTTGGTCGCCCAGGCCGAGAGCGCGGAGAACGTGGGATGGTTCCAGGGCCGCTGAATTACAGGCGGAGCCGGTGGAGAGGGCGACATCGCTGAGCCCCATGAGGAGCGCTTCGCCTTCAACTCCGGCAAAGCTCATATTCAGGTTGCCGGGGAGCCGGTGCTCGATGGAGCCGTTCACGCGAACGCGGTCGAGCGCGGATTGAAGCCGGTCACGAAGCCGGTCGCGGAGTTGTTGCAGGCGCTCGCCTTCGGCGGCCATCTCCTCTGCGGCGATTTCGCAGGCTTTGCCCAGGCCGACGATACCGGGAACATTCAGGGTTCCGCTGCGCATGCCGCGCTCGTGGCCCCCTCCGTTGATCTGCTCGGTAATGCGCACGCGCGGGTTACGGCTGCGGACGTAGAGCGCGCCGGCTCCCTTGGGGCCGTAGATTTTGTGCGCGGAAATCGAAAGCGCGTCGATCTGCATGGCGTTCACGTCGATGGGGATCTTGCCGGCGGCCTGTACCGCGTCTGTATGGAAGACAATTCCCTTCTCGTGGCAGAGGCGGCCGATTTCGGAGACGGGCTGGATGACTCCGATCTCGTTATTCGCGGCCATGATGGTGACGAGAATGGTTTTTTCGTCGAGGGCGCGGCGGAGGTCCTCAAGATCAATGAGGCCGTCGGAGTTGACGGGCAGATATGTCAGGCGGAAGCCGGAGCTTTCCAGATGCTTGCAGGTGTCGAGGACGGCCTTGTGCTCCGTGACCTGGGTGACGATGTGGTCGCCGCGTTCGCGGCTGGCTTCGGCAACGCCCTTGATGGCGAGGTTATCGGACTCAGTGGCGCCGGAGGTGAAGACGATTTCTTTCGCAGTAGCCCCGATCAATTTCGCGACCTGCTGGCGAGCCTGGTCGACCGCAGCTTCCGCCTCCCAGCCAAAGGAATGGCTGCGGCTGGCGGCGTTGCCGAATTTGGTGGTGAGCCACGGCATCATGGCGTCCAGAACCCGCGGGTCGAGCGGGGTGGTGGCCTGGTTATCCATGTAGATCGGCAGGTTTAAGCTCGGCGGGACGGCAGTATTGGCGAGTTCTATTGCGGAGTTCATGGTTTCCAGTTGCCAGTTCCAATCGACGGGAAACGGATGTTCAGACGGGTTGAGTTTGCGGCTGTATCTGAATGGTTACCAGTTCCTGGACCGTAGTTTCGGCGCGCCGGCGGGCCGGGTCAGCGTCAACCAGATCGGAAATACGGATATTTTTGAGCACATCGGAGATGCTGTCGTTGACGCGGGCCAGCGGCTCCTTGATGGTGCAACTGCTGGTGAGGTCACAGACTCCGGCGTCGGTTACGCAGGAGGTAATGAAAAGGGGGCCGTCAATGATGCGGATGACCTCAAAAACCGTGATGGTTTGGGGCTTGCGCGTGAGCGAGTAGCCGCCGTTCATGCCCGCATGAGAGCGCAGAAGCCCTTCACGAGCAAGAAGTTGCAGGATTTTGGCGAGCAACTGTGGAGGGATGTGGTAGGCGCTGGCGATGTCCTTGGCGCTGAGCGAAGGCTCGTCTGAGTGCTCGGCAAGGTACTTGAGCGCCATCAGACCGTAGTCGGCCTTTTTGGTAAGTCTCAGCATAAGCTCAGGACCGTCTCCGCGGGTCTTAGACCCAGTATAGGGCGGGCGAGGCGCGGGTTCAATGATTCCCTGACCTGGTTGGATTCTGGGAAAGCGGCGAAATCCGGATTTTTCCGTAGTTCAGCCCCCTTGACAGAAGAAATGGGGTGGATACAATCTTGCCGAGAATGCCGGAAATTTGGTAGATCAAGCAGCCAACATGGATACGCTTTGCAAACACCCGAAGGTGCGCGTTGTAGCGCGCGAAGAGGACGTCGAATTCGTCGAGTGCCAGGACTGCGGCGAGGTTTTTGACTCCGAGGAATTTCGCGACATGGCGATTGAAGAAGAGCCGGACGAGGACGAGGATGAGGACTGGCCGTCCAGTCAGTGATGGGAATCTTCTTCCCGCGCGTTATTCGCCGATAGGCGTGGGCGAGGCGCCGAATCGGCGCGTCACCAGCCACGCGTAGTGGAAGCCTGAGACTACGGTGAAAACCACTGTGGCCACCAGCGACCAATAGCGGACCAGAAGCACAAAAGGCGGCGCATAGAACATGCTGAGCAGAACCGTGAGCAGTGCGATGATTTGCGCGAGGGTGTTGGCTTTGCCGAAGAGGCTGGGGCGAAAGTCCTTCATGCCGACGCTGGCGTAGAGGATGGCGGCGACCATCACAATGCCGAGGTCGCGCGCGAAAACCAGCACAGTCACGCGGCGCGTGATAAGTCCCTGATGGTGCAGCACAAGAAAGAGCGTGCTGAGCAGAAGTTTGTCGACAACCGGGTCCAAATACTGTCCGAGCACGGTACGCTGCTTAAGCACCCGGGCCAGCGAGCCGTCGAGGCCGTCGGTGAGTCCAGCGACGATAAAAAGGCCAAAGGCGACGCGGTAGGACTGATCAAAGATGGCGAGTACAAGAAAAGGAACGATGCACAGCCGCAGAAGCGTGAGCTGATTGGGCATTGCTCGTAACTGGGCTATCTTGCGCAGACTCATCGTGCGGGTCGCCACGGGAATTTCTCCTGTCTTTTCCCAATAATAGAGCGTTTCTGCTAAAACCTCCGACTGATGACAAAATACCGGCCGGCCGCCGATCAGCCGCGCTTCCGGCTCCGCTCGCGCTGCAGCTCGCGGTAGAGGTCGCTTTTGGAGACGCCGCGCTCTTTGGCCAGGTACTTCAGGGCTTCCTTCTCGCTGAGCCCTTCCGATTTTTCAATTTCCGTCAGGCGATCCTGAACCGAAAGGTTGGCGGGTTTTTCCGATGCTGCCGGGCCTGCTTCGACCAGCAAGACCATTTCGCCGCGCACCCGGTCCCGTTCCGCCAACTTCGCTCTGAGGGCGGCGACGGTCCCGCGAAGAAATTCTTCGTGGACCTTGGTAAGCTCGCGGGCGAGCGCGACGCGACACTCCGCGCCCCATACGCGCTCAATATCGACAAGGGTTTCCAGAATACGGTGCGGCGCTTCGTAGAAGACAACGGTCAGCGGACCGTTGAGGCGCGCGCGGAGCGATTCAAGCTGGGTGAGACGCGCTCCCGGCTTTGCAGGAAGGAACCCGAGAAAGAGGAACGCGTCGGTATCGAGGCCGGAAGCCACCAGCGCGCTTAAGGCGGCGTTGGCTCCGGGGATGGGATATACGGAGATGCCGGCTTCGATGGCGGCCTTCGCTAACAGGCTACCGGGGTCGGAGATGCCCGGCATTCCGGCGTCAGACACAACAGCAATGCGGGCTCCGGCTTGCAGCTCGGCAATCAACTCCGCGGCGCGCGCCGCCTCGTTGTGCTCGTGAACGCTAAGCGTGGGAGTGCCGACACCGAAATGGTTCAGCAGCTTCTGCGTCTGGCGCGTGTCTTCGCATGCAATGCGGTCTGCCGACCGGAGCACGCGCAGGGCACGCAGCGTGATGTCTTCGAGATTTCCGATGGGTGTGGCGACGAGGTAGAGGCCAGGCGCGAGCGGCTGGTTTGCTGCCGTTCCGTCTTCCGAGGTCATCCTTCGCGCTCGAAACGGCGATGCTCGGCAAGAAGGCCCATGCTGCTGCTGAGGTTCTGCCAGGTGACGATGCCGACGATGCGGCCGCGTTCGGCTACCGGAATAAGTGACATGCGGCCACCGGCGATGCGGCGAATCATGAGCCCGAGGGAATCTTCCGGTTCAGCGACCTGGAAAGTTCGCGACATGATGCCCTGCACATAACCGTTGCCGTCGCTGCGGAGGGCCTGCAGGATTCCCTGGCGCGAGACGATGCCGACAAGGTTGGGTCCGCGCACTACGGGAAATTCGTCCTGGAGGCTGTGGATGGCCTTGAAAAGGGCGTCAGACAAGGTGTCAGACGGCGACATGGTGGAGAATTCGGTGAGCATGACGTCGCGCATGCGCACGGTTTCCACCACGGATTGGAAGACGACACCCTGATCTTCAAGCTGGGCCCCGATGAAGACGAAAAAGCCACCGAGGATGAGCCACGGACCGACGCCGGTAGCGCCTCCGTTGTTGGGCAGCGCAACCAGGGCAAGACCGGCGATCATGGCCAGTACGCCGATGACCTGGCCCATACCCGATGCGGCCTTGGCCGCGTGCGCCACACCTTTCGTTTTGGCAAAATGGCCGCGTATAAGCCGTCCGGCGTCGAGCGGATAGGCCGGAACAAAATGCAGTACGCCAATCAGAGCGCTGAGCCAGATGATGGAGCGCATGAGATGGGTGGGGACAATGGCCGGGCGCGCGAGCAGAGGCACGGCGGGAGCAGAGCCCAGAATGAGCGCGGCGACGATGCCCGCGAAGATCAGGTTGGCTAATGGCCCAACAATGGCCAGCGCAAGCTGCACGCGCGGCTCAACGGCGTGCTCGGCACTGTCCGGCCCGGCGTAGGAGAAGAGGCCGCCGATGGGCAGCAGCATCACGCTGCGAATGTGCAGGCCGTTCCACGCGGCGGCGATGAGGCGCGCAACTTCACGAACGATGACCGCGAGCAGCAGCAGGAGCCACAAAGCGAATCCGCGCCAGGCGCTCACTCCGGCGGTAGAGGAGATGAGCCAATAGGCAAGCGGCAGCACAAAGAACATGTGCATACGGATATCGACACCAAACCACCGCCCCAGCGGGAATGACCATGCTCGCATCTGACTGTTGCCCTGCCTGCTTTTGAACTGAATCTATTGTAGCGGGGCAGCTTGCTAGGATGGACGGATGCGCGTGATCGCCGGAAAATTCCGCTCGCGGACGCTGGTGGCTCCGAAGGGGCGCGACACGCGTCCGACCAGCGACCGGCTGCGGGAGACGCTGTTCAATGTGCTGGCTCCACGAACGGCTGGGGCGGTTTTTCTGGACCTCTATGCGGGGTCAGGAGCTGTGGGCATTGAGGCGCTGAGCCGTGGTGCGGCCGAGGCTATCTTTGTAGAAAATGCCGACGCTGCCCTGCGGGCGATTCGCGCAAATTTGTCATCGCTGGGGATTCGCGGTGGGTATGCTTTGGAGACGCGCTCCGCTGCCGCAGCGTTGAAGCGGCTGGCCGAGGGCGGAAGGGCGGCCGATCTTGTGTTCCTCGATCCGCCGTATGGCGAAGTTGCTGAGTATGAATTGGTGTTGAGGTTGCTGGGTGGGGAGTGCCGGAAACTGCTCGCCGCGGACGCGGTGGTCGTTGCTGAGCATTTGAAGAAGCTGGAACTGGCGGAGCGATATGGTGTGCTGGAGCGGTTTCGGGTGTTGAAGCAGGGGGATTCGGGGTTGAGCTTTTATCAGCTAGTTTCTGTGGCTTAACTGCGCTCGATCATGTGCTCGCCGGTTTTCAGATCTACCGTGAACGGGACGTCGCGGTCGATCATCATGTCCCATCCGATGCCGTGGAGCACCTGGCCCTCGACACCGGTTATCTGAACGCCTTCTGAAGAAAGCCGTGCGGTTTCCCAGGCTTTGCCCTCGGGACCCCACGCTGTGATGGCGTAGTGGCCTGTGAAGAGCAGCAATTGCTGGTCGAGGAGCGCGCGGACTTCCAGCACGGGACGGTATTCCACCTGCGTGAATTCTTCCGGATCGCGAACGTTTACCAGAAATGCGTATCCGCCGGCGACGGCGCAGAGCCACTGAGGATCAGGGCAGCTCCAGAGGCCGGAGGGCGCGAGCGGATCGGAAAAGCCGAGGGCGAAGGTGGCGAGAAACGGCTCGGCTGAATTCGCGGGCTGGACCATCACCTCCAGCGCGCCGCGCTCAACGTCTTCGGCATAACGCGGATAGACGAACATGCGCCGAGGCAGCTTGTAGGTGCGCGCCGGCAGAATCTCGGCTGTCCACTCGTGCGGGAAGGTGAAGTCAGTCGT
Source organism: Acidobacteriaceae bacterium (assembly GCA_050746465.1). GTDB lineage: Bacteria > Acidobacteriota > Terriglobia > Terriglobales > Acidobacteriaceae > Silvibacterium. The sequence continues at coordinate 228 of JBOGMA010000326.1, read as the reverse complement.
GGGTGTCATGCAAGGAGAAACCGCTCTACTCTTTCGCGCAGGCTCGGGATGTGAACCGGCAGATTGAGACGGCTGCCGGTTTCGATGACTGGGATGAGTTTGTCGAATTCCGGGCCGGAGTGTGCGCCGGTCAGCGCGATTCTGACGGGATGGAAGAGGTCTTTGCCTTTCGCGCCAGTCTCGGCTTTGATTTCGTTCATCCAGGCTTTGAACTGCTCGGGAGTGACG
>JBOGMA010000325.1:0-3193 GCA_050746465.1 Acidobacteriaceae bacterium | reverse complement strand
CGCTGCGGCTTCCTCGGCCTGCTACACATGGAAATTATTCAGGAGCGGCTCGAACGCGAGTTCGATCTGGACCTCATCACCACGGCTCCCGGCGTGCGCTACAAAATCACGCTCACAGACGGCAGCGTCGTCGAAGTAGACAATCCATCGCGCTGGCCTGATCCTTCAGAAATTGAAAAGGTTGAGGAGCCGGTCATCACCGCAACCATCCTCACCAACGAGGAGTACGTCGGCGGAATCCTGAAGCTGGTCGAAGAAAAGCGCGGTCGCCAGAAGAACTTCGAGTATGTAACGCCCACGCGCGTCATGCTGACCTACGAACTCCCCCTCAACGAAATCGTGCTCGACTTCTACGATCGCCTTAAGTCAGTCTCGCGCGGCTATGCTTCACTCGATTACCACCTCTCCGACACATGGGAATCTCCGATGGTGAAGCTCGACATTCTCGTTTCAGGCGAGCCCGTCGACGCCCTCTCCATCATCGTCCATCGCGACTTCGCCTACGACCGAGGACGCGCGCTGGTCTCCAAAATGCGCGAGCTGATCCCGCGCCAGCAGTTCGAGGTGGCCATTCAAGCTGCGATCGGCTCCAAGATTGTCGCCCGCGAAACCGTCTCCGCTCTGCGCAAGAACGTCATCGCCAAGTGCTACGGCGGCGACATCTCCCGCAAGCGCAAGCTGCTGGAGAAGCAGAAGGAAGGCAAGAAGCGAATGAAGCGCATCGGTAAGGTCGATATTCCGCAGGAAGCCTTTCTCGCCGTGCTGAAGATCGGCGAAGACGCTGCGAAATAGACCAGTCCCGTCGGCGTGACTCTGCGATTCTCGCGCGCAATCCGGATCCTGTGACAAATATCACGGGAAAGCACTTCCTTAACGCTTACGGTTGTGAAAGGGGCGCGCGCCGCAGATCCCTGAGGAGGCACTGCAAATTCATGATCGCCTTTGATGCAGCCCACAAAGCCGTCCACTATCCGCCCGACCGCCGGTTCCGCATCTGGATCAGGCCATCGTTCCTCATCACCGTGATTTGCCTCGCCCTCATCCCTCTGGGCTTTGCATGGGGCCAGGCAGCCATCTACGGGCTGCCGCCTCTGGCTCCTGTTTACGAATACAACTCAGGCCTTGTGCATGGATTTCCATGGTGGGTACGCTGGGCGCACTTCTTTAATTTCGTCTTCCTCATGATGCTGATCCGCAGCGGCCTTTCGATTCTGGTGGACCATCCGCGCCTGTACTTCAACAACGACTGCACTCCCGGCTCGGAGTGGATTCGCTTTACGCCGCTGAAGGTTCCCAAGGACCGCATGTGGACGGCGAAAGATGACGCGCGCTACATCTCCCCGATCTTCGGCCTGCCCGGATACCGGCACACCGTGGGCGTGGCGCGCTCGTGGCACTTCATCGACGTATACGGCTTCATCATCACCGGCCTCATATTTATTCCGCTGCTCTTTGCAACGGGCCAATGGACGCGGCTGGTGCCGGATTCATGGTCGGTGCTGCCGCAGGCGTGGGCGATTTTCGTTCACTATGCCACCTTCCATCTTCCGCCGGAGCCCGATGGGTTCTACGCTTACAACGCTCTCCAGCAGATCGCGTATTTCTTCGTCGTCTACATCTTCGCGCCGATTTCGATTGTCGCCGGCATCGCCATGTCGCCCGCCGTGGACAACCGCTTTGCATGGCTGCCCCGCATCTTCGGCGGACGGCAGGCGGCGCGCTCCATCCACTTCATCATGATGCTCATCTGGATCGGGTTCATCGTGGTGCATGTCGCGCTGGTCGCCGCGACGGGCTTTCAGCGCAACATGAACCACATTGTCCTGGGCACTGACAACAGCCATCCCGGCGGAATGATTCTCGGGCTTATCGGCATTGCTATCGTCATCGCTTCGTGGATCGTCGCCCATTACATCTCCTGGAAATCCCCGCGCCTGCTGCAACGTATCCAGAGAGCAATGTTGCCCGTCAGCCTGGTAACTTTGAATCGCCTCCGTCCCAGAAATCCATACACGAAGGATCAAATCTCGCCCCACTTCTGGCCAAACGGCAAGCTGCCCATTCGCGAAGACTGGAAGCAGATGGCCGCAAACGGATTCCGCGATTACAAATTGAAGGTCGGCGGACTGGTGGAGAATCCCGTGGAGTTGTCGCTGCAGGATCTGAATGCGATGGGTGACGAGGAACACATCACCATGCACCACTGCATCCAGGGATGGTCCGGCATTGCGCAGTGGAACGGCGCGCCGATGAGGAAGCTGATCGAACTGGTGAAGCCGAAGCCTTCCGCAAAAGTCGTCGCATTCTATTCTTTCGGCGAAGCCCTTTACGGCGGCCCCTACTATGAGACTCAGACTATGGATAACGTTCTGAAGCCGGAATGCCTGCTCGCCACTTCCATGAACGGCGCGTCCCTGAAGATAGAGTATGGCGCTCCGCTGCGTCTCCGCGTTGAGAACCAGCTAGGCTACAAGATGATCAAGTGGATCGAGCGCATCGAGTTCATCGAATCTGAGAAAAGTGTGGGCCAGGGCGAGGGCGGATCGAACGAAGACAACGAATATTTCGATCTAATACCGAATATCTAAGCCTTCCGGCTAGTCCCAGTAGTGCCGCAAAAGCGCATCCTGCTTCGGAACCGAGCTGGTCACTTCCAGCGAGCAGCGGCAGCCCTTCTCGTAATTCACGCAGCCCACGATAGGCACGCTCGGGCAATGCTCCAGCGGAAAGTCAACCGAACTTGCCAGCAGACATGTAATGCACGCGCCCTCGCATGAGTTCTGAACCTTAATTCTGGTCGTGTAGCCCTGCTGCTCGGCAATGATCCGATCCATCAGTTGTTCATTTCGAAACGCCGCCACCAGGTTGTGAACGGCCGCATCTTTTGACAGAGGATAGGGCCAGTCAAGTTTCCGGCTCACGAACCTTCCCAGCTTTCCGCTCGCTCCCACCAGGCTCGCCAGTCCCGCGGCTATCTGGATTTCCTCTCGCTCGCGCGGCCTCAGAAACGCGAGGCAGGGCGGGTCCGTTTCCATGATCTGCGAAAGAATGTCTACGCCTGGAACTGTGAGCTGAGCCAGCGGCCGCGCCGACTTCCAGAAGGAGACGGCATCGGCGTACTTCCTTTCTCTAAGAAGGGAGGCGACCTCCGGGCCGAATTCTCTGTGTGTCAACCACATTGATTGGCCCTCCG
>JBOGMA010000324.1:0-3586 GCA_050746465.1 Acidobacteriaceae bacterium | reverse complement strand
GAGGTTGAGAATCGCGACGAGACGCTGAAGACGCTGCGAGGGCAGCTTGCGCAGGCCGCACAGATTTATCGGCAAACCGCCTCCGCTCTGCATGGCGAGCGCGCCGCCGCCGCGAAGAAGCTGGAGAAGCTGGCCGAGGCGCAGGTGAACGATCTTGCCATGAAGGCCAGGATCGGCATTGCCGTTACGGCGAGTGAAGATTCCGACGGCTGGGCCGCCCATGGATGGGATACGGTCGAGTTTCGCATCGCGACCAATGCCGGGGAGCCCATGAAGCCGCTGGACGAAATCGCTTCGGGCGGGGAAATGTCCCGCGTGATGCTGGCGCTGAAAGTTACGGTCGAGGAAGGCGCGGCGCACGGAAAGCGGCGCAAGACGGCTGTTCCCAGAACCCTGGTGTTCGATGAAATCGACATCGGTATCGGCGGGCGGGCGGCGGAGGCGGTGGGGCGGAAGCTCAAGGCGCTTTCCAAGGCGCAGCAGGTGCTTTGCGTCACGCACCTTCCGCAGATTGCGGCCTTCGCGGATCAGCACTTCGTAATCGAAAAGCATGAGAAGCAGGGGCGGACCAAGACTTCGATTCGCCTGATGGACAATGACGAGCGGACCGAGGAAATTGCCCGGATGCTGAGCGGGGAGAAGCTCACCGACACCTCACGCAAGCACGCGGCGCAAATGCTGAAGGCTGCCGGCGCGGCGGTCAGCTAAGCGATTTCAGAAGCGCCGATCGCCGGGTCGGAGCGGCTGACTTTGCCGGTTTCAAGATGCCCGGCGAACTGACGCCGAAATTCCGCATCGCCTTCCGACTCGAGGACCAGGTCATACCAGCCGAAACTGGCGTCGAGTTGCTGCGTCTGCTTCAGGGTTTTTCCTGGCCGCAGGGTGTGCGTCGTATCCGATTCGGAGTAGGCGTCGCGAATGCGGAAGTCGCATTCGGAATGGCTCTCATTTTTCACTTCCAGCCTGATCTGGTTTTGATCCTTGTCATAGTGAAGGGCTGAGCGAAGATTCGTTTCGTGCGAATTCCCTTTGAAGGCGCGGAAGAAGCCATTCGGGCCATAGACCGAAAGATTGTAAGCGCCGTTGTTGCTTGGCCACTCATCTTCGAGGTGATGACGCGGGCTTACCGTGTAGCTGCGCGGGACGGTGCCGTTGACAGCGTCGCGTACCTGAAAGACGGCGGCAGCTTTTCCGGTGTTGCGGAAGCGTAGCCGCACCGATTTTCCCTTGTGATCCAGCTCCAATTCGGCGTGCAGCTCATAGGGTACGGCGCGCGCGGGTCGGATCCCCGGTTCCTGGGTTGGCAACGACTGATGCGCCGGCGGTTGCGGCACATAGTCGGGATGTCGTGTGTTGTCGGGTGGAGCATAGGCGCTCGTCGGCGGAAGAGAAAGCCTCGCGTCATTCGGCGATGAAAAGTTGAAGGCGGAGGTGAGGTCTCCGGCGATTGCGCGACGCCAGTGCGTGATGTTGGTTTGTTTGAGCGCGGAATACTGATGCGCAAACCGGCGCTCGATGAATCGGATCATCGAGGTGTGATCGAATACCTCCGAGTTGACCCAACCGCCTTTGCTCCACGGAGAGATGACGATCATGGGCACGCGCACGCCGAGGCCGTAAGGACCGGAAGCGTTATGCGCGTCGCCGGGGAATATTTCGTTCGTCGCGTCCACGGTAGAGAGCCCATGCGCGCGCGATTCCGGCGGAGTGGCGGGAACCATGTGGTCGAAGAAACCGTCGTTTTCGTCGTACATCAGGAACAGAGCCGTTTTGCTCCAGACCTCGGGATGCGCAGTGAATGCGTCCAGAATCTGTGAGACGTACCATGCGCCATAGTTGGCCGGCCAGTTGGGATGCTCGCTGTAAGCCTCGGGAGCGATGATCCAGGAGACTTGAGGGAGTTTGCCTGCGGCGATATCGCCGCGCAGATGGTTGAACAACTCATCGGGAGTCTGAGCATTGGTGCCGGTTACGGCTTTGGTGTGCAGAGGGTCGCCGAGACGGGCGTTTTGATACTGCTTGAAATAGAGCAGGGCATTGTCGCCATAGTTTCCGATGTATGCATCCTCGGTGTCTCCCCAATGTGTGCCCTTGCTCAGGCCCGTGCCGATGTCCTGGTAGAGCTTCCACGAAACGCCGGCCTCTTCGAGCACCTCGGGATAAGTTGTCCAGGTATAACCAGCTTCGGCATTGTCAACCACCGGGCCGCCGCCGCTGCCGTCATTGCCGACCCATCCGGTCCACATGTGGTAGCGGTTGGGATCAGTAGGACCGAGCAGGGAGCAATGGTAGGCATCGCAGATGGTGAACGCATCCGCCAGCGCATAGTGAAAAGGAATGTCGCTGCGGGTGAGATGGGCCATGGTGGTCACACCCTTGTTGGGAATCCAACCGTCGTAATGGCCGTGGTTCCTGGCCGGTTGCGTGTTGCTCCAGTCGTGGGGCAGGTCTTTGAGAAATTGCAGCCCCAGGTTCGGCGCGCCGGGATGGAAGGGCAGCACATATCCGTCCGGGTGGGCTTTCGCATCCGGCTGGTGAAAGACAGATCTGCCCGAGGGGAGCATTGCAGCGCGAGGGTCGCCGAATCCGCGAACGCCACGCATTGTGCCGAAGTAGTGGTCGAAGGAGCGGTTCTCCTGCATCAGAAAGACGATGTGCTCCACGTCTTCAATGGTTCCGGTGCGGTGGTGCGCGGGAATCTCCAGGGCGCGGCTGATGCTGTCGGGAAAGGCCGCGGCGGCGGCTCCACTGCAGAGAAGCTGAAGGAAAGTGCGGCGCGAGGTGTGGTTAGCCATGATAGGAACCCATCCATCATAGCTCGGCAATTCTGTGGAGGGTCAGAAGATCCCGAGGCGAGTCCATCTGTTACACTCCGTCCGATGGTCTTCCGCAGGTTTTCTTCCTCTCTCCTGATTCTGATTTTCGGTGCGGCTTTTGCTGTTGCGCAGCAGCCGCGGCATCTGTTCTTCCGCGTAACCGCCGGGCCGGAGGTTACGGCTCCGGTTTCGGGGCGGCTGCTGATCTTCATTAAGACTGGCGAGGGCGCGAAATCCTTGGACGTGGGTGAATTTCGTCCCGCTGCGGTTTTCGTTGGCGCGAAAGAAATAGAACGCCTGGCTCCGGGTGAGTCGGTCGATGTGGATACCGATGACATTGCCTATCCTGGACCGTTTTCTGACCTAAAGGCGGGCGACTACCAGGCTCAGGCGGTGCTGGATGTGGGTCACACTTACAACTACTCGGGCCGCACGGCGGGAGATTGGGAGAGCGGCGTAGTCGCGCTTCCGAACTGGGCTTCGGGAACGGGCGCAGAGCCGATGCTTACGCTGTCGGAGAAGGTTCCCGAACGCGTGTTGCGAAAGGGAACGCCCGCGCAAGAAGCAGCGGCGCACCTGGATGTGATGCAGAGCGCGGCGCTGACGAAGTTTTGGGGCAGGCCGACGGATGTGAAGGCGTGGGTGATTCTGCCTCCGGGTTATGACGCGCACGCGAAGACGCGGTATCCGACGGTTTACTGGACGCACGGATTCGGCGGCAATCTGGAATATTCGAAGCTCTCCGGCGAGCGGATTTATCAACGCATGGC
>JBOGMA010000323.1:0-2988 GCA_050746465.1 Acidobacteriaceae bacterium | reverse complement strand
CCGTCCGGCGGGTGGCCCGCAAATAGGCCTAGTTGCCCCGTTCATGCGTCTTTTTTGCGCATGAGTGCGGACTGCCTTCGGCGGGTAGTCCATACCTCGCACATTTCCTGTGATCCATGCGCGCAGTTTCGCGACGGGAGAGAAACCACACGTCACAAATCTTCGTGAACCATGCATCTGAGTTTTCGCCTGAATGGTATAATGAAGGCAGAGGAAAGATGACTCTGACGGGATCGCAAACGCGATCCCGTTTTCGTTCTACCCAGAATTCGGGGGCCAATACGGTGCAGTGCGTCAAACCCAATGAATTTTCCTGAAAACTCAACAGAATCAATGAACTGGAGCAGGGCAAATTTGTTGAAAGGTCTTTAGAATCAATGAATTACACAATCCGGCTTTTCTTGAAAATTCAGCAGAATCAATGAACTATAGCATCGGAGGAGAGAAAAAACAGGGAACTCGAAACGCTCCAAGGTCAATTTTGCGGACTAGCGCAGGAGCCGAGCCGCTAAGGCGCTGAGTCGCCGATTGATTCTTCGATGGACCGCTTTTTGGCCGTAAGTCCTTTGTTTACAGGATCAATTGCGGTAAGTCCTTTAGAATCAGGATCACATTTTGCTAAGTCCTTTGTTTTCAGGATCACGATCAAACTTTTTACGCTTTCCCTCCACAAAACCGCCGACAAGTGGAGTCAAAACAGCGATTGCCGGAACGGAGTAAAATTGAGATAGCCACAACTGGTCCTTCTTCCAAATGGGGGCGTCACGGTTTCGACGGGATTGATTGCGGCAAAGAGGCATGCCGGGGTGTGGACACCCGTAATCGCTCACAAAACTTTAAGTGCCGAACCTCAATTCGCACTTGCTGCTTAATTAACTAAGTAGCCGTCTCCCGGGGCTTCGCCTGCGGGCTTTCGGAGAGACGTCGCACAGCAGGCTGGTCTTCGTGGCTGGGTACGGGCAACGGAGACGAGATTCACGGACTAGCAATGCGCGCATCTTGTCGGTTCTGAGCGCGCAAAGCGAAAACCAACCGGAACACGACTGAGCATGGAGCCTCTCTTTGTTGCCAACAATTTCGGACGCGGGTTCGACTCCCGCCGCCTCCACCATGACTCTGCTTAATAAGTTGGTAGAGCCAAGGCTATTGATGATTGTCAGCCCGCGATCTGCTTCGCCCCTCATTTGTGGTTGATCGTCAGCGCAATCGCCATAGCTTGAACCAGACTTCCCGATGTCCCTGTGATGGTGATGGAAAACGTGCCCGTCGATGCTCCCCTGCTCGTGGACAGCGTGAGAATACTTGTGGCGGCGGTTGGGTTTGGAGAAAGCATGGCCGTTACTCCCTTCGGAAGCTGCGACAAAACAAGCGTTACTTTGCCGTTGAAGCCGCCTGTGGGAGTCACCGAGATCGTATTCGTCACGTTGTTGCCCTGCCTGACGGTCAAGCTGGCGGGTGATGCGGCCAACGCAAAGCCGGGAGCCGAGTTGACCAACAGCGGCACGTAAGCGCTTGCCGTCGTGTAGTTGATTGTGTCGTTAGGTGTAAACACCACCGTAAGCGTCTCTGTACCTACGGGCGGAATAGTTCCCGCCGCCGGCATATACGAAAACGTTCCAGGAACATTGGCTGTTGCGTCCAGTTGTGTCGCGCTCAGTGCCGCGCCATAGGTGATCGGCGCGGGCGCCGGCCACGTGACGACCGGCGTCATCTGGGTTCCGGTACCACTAAGAGCGATGGTCTGCGAGTTGTACGCAGGCGCCGGTGCGTTCAGATTGGTGTCAGTGATTGTTAATGCGCCGCTGATGCTGCCCGCTTTTAGCGGACTAAAGCTAATGGCCATCTTGCATGATGAGCCTGCCTCCAGCGTGCCTGCCGATAGAGCACCACTGCTGACCACGGGGCACTCGGAAGCCTCGCCTGAGTCAAGGGTGAAATTCGTCGCGATACTCGGATTCTGACCAGTGGCCGGAACTGGGAGCGTCAGGGGTGCGTTGCCGACATTCTCCAAGGTTACAGCCCGCGGGCTGTCACTGCTCGTCGAACCCGGCGACGTGGTTCCAAAGGTCAGACTGGGCGGATCGGCTATGTCCTGCATTAGCACTTTGTTATCGCCCGTGTCCACATAGTAGAGGTTTCCCGAGCCATCGAATGCCAATCCGTAGGGGCTGTTAAAGGTTCCACTTACCGTTGTTACGCTGCTGTAGTTACTGGAGGCGGACAACTCAAGCACAGTGTTATTGGCTTCGTTTGAGACAAACAGGTTTTGATCCGCGTCGAGCGCCAGGCCCCAAGGAGAATGTATGCCGCTAAGGAGCGTCCTAACCGATGTGTATCCGCTTGCAGCCAGAATCTCCTTCACTGCAAAGTTATTGGAGTCGGAGACAAATACATTTCCGGCGTTGTCCACAGCCACGTTGTATGGATTGTCAAAGCCACTGCCCAGGGTCAGAACACACGCGCTTGTTGCACATCCGGATGGGATCTCTTTGACGGCATCATTATCATAGTCGGCGACATACACATTTCCGCTGCCGTCCAGCGCGACGCCGGTTGGGTTGGCAAAACCGCCCCCCAGAGAAATACGCGTTGAGTATCCGCCCGCCACGGGAATTTCATACAGTGCACTTGCAGAGAAGTCGGTGATGAAGAGATTGCCGGCCCCATCGATGGCCACATCTGACGGATTTCCGAAGTTGACGCCAAGAGTTTTGATGGTTGGCGAAGTGGGAATCCGGCCATTCACAGCCACAATCTCCTTCACCTTATAGGTGTTCGTGTCGGCCACAAACACATTCCCGCTTGCATCCACAGCAACGCCCCAAGGCTGATAGAACCCGCTGCCCAGAGCAAACTGCTCGCCCGGTCCGAATCCTACCTCCGGTCCCACGCCGTTGCCCTGCAGGTTGGCCGTCGCAATTAAGCCGCCATCAGCATCCTTTAGTTTCGCGGCCCCGTAACGCATTCCAGGATGCTTCGGAGTGAACG
>JBOGMA010000322.1:0-5786 GCA_050746465.1 Acidobacteriaceae bacterium | reverse complement strand
CCGCAAGGCCGGCGTCCAGACGAATGGCTTCCCGAAGGTGAGCCTCCGCCTTGGTTGGCTGGTTAAGAGCGCGTTCCGCGACCCCAAGATTGAGGTAAGGCCATGCGTCGGCGTGTCCGGACTTCAGATTCAGGTCAATCGCCTTTTGAAAGTTCGCAATGGCGAGTTGGTTGTGGCGTTGCCTGTAATAACAAAGGCCAAGGTTGTCATAGGCCGGGGCCATGTCCGGCGCAAGTTGAATCGCCTTTTCAAACTTCAGGATCGCGTCATCGTAATGCTGAGCATCATAATCCAGCCGACCGAGCCAGTAGGGGTAGAGCGCATTCTTTCTGTCCGCCCCGGCAAGATCTTCAAGCGCCTTCCGCGCCCAATCGGCGTGCCCGATGCGAATGTAGGCCATAGCCAGCGAAAAACTAATGGTAGGCGGCAGCGGGGCGATGGCTTTGGCTTTGCTCCACGCGATCGCGGCATGCCAGGCATCATGGTCGAGAAAATACACTCCACCGAGAAATTGCAGCAACTGACCTGCATGGGGCGATTGAGGATCGCGGTTGATCTCCGCAAGCAGCAATTTTTCCGCCGCGACGTAATCGTGAGATCCGAGCGCCTGCTTCAATTGCGATGCGGCGTCGGTCGGCAGTCTCAGCGCGTCGATCTGCGAAAACGTCTGCGTGGGCTGGACGGTTTGGCTGGACGCGCTCGCGCCGTGGGCGAAAGGGTCGACCATGAATAGCGCAAGCACACACCCGGCGAAAATTGAGCGGTACTGTGGACAGATGTGCATTGATCGCCTGAGTATTCACACCAGTATAATGGGCCTCAATACAAGGGAGGTTCTTCGACGGGTGTCGAGGCTGGAACGAGCGCGCGGTTTACGCCCTTTCCTGCGTCTGATCGTTCGGATGCAGCCCCTGTTTGCGGCCTTCTTCTGCTGTGCCCTTATCGCTCCCCAAATCCATGCGCAATCTGACGCCGCTTCTTATCGCAATGCGGTCGAGCAGATCCAGCAGCAGATTCAGCAGGGCCACTTCAGCGATGCGCAAGCACTGGCAAATGCGGCACTCAGGAGCTTCCCTTCCAACGCCGGCCTTGAAAATCTTTTGGGAGTCATTGACGCCGAGCAGGGCAACATGGAGGCTGCGAGAAAATCATTTTCCGCAGCCATTGAACATGATCCAAAGCTGGTCGGCGCCTATCTGAATCTGGGACGCATTGAGATGCAGAATGCCGGCAACGACGCAGGTCAAAGGGCTGAGGCTCTGCGGCTTTATGAGAAAGTCCTGCGCATTGACTTCGCGAATCCAGAGGCAAACTTCCAATTGGCAACGTTGTTGATGTGGGATGGAAAATACGCCTCGTCCCTTGCGCATCTAGGCAAAACGAGCGCGGCAATGCATGGCGAGATTCGCTTTGAAGCTCTCCGGTGTGCGGACGAAGCGGGCCTGCGGCATACGGCCGCAACAAATCATGCCGCAGCCGCGATGATTGCCAACCCGAAGCTCAGCGAGCGGGATGCGGCCTTCGTTCTGCCCGCGTTGCGCACAGCTCAACGTGCCGAACTGATCGACTCCATATTCACCGCGGCCAACACGCGCGCGCCGCTGTCAGCCAATGGAATGCGCGTGCTCGGCCTCGCCAAGGAAGCAGAAGGAAAGCCGGAAGAGGCAACGGCTGCGCTGGAACGCTCGTTTGCGATGGATAGTACGAGTGTGGCGCCACTGATCGACCTGACTCGTATTGCATTTGCCGGCAAGCACTACAAGCAGGCGCTGGGCTACCTCGCGCACGCCCGCGCGCTCAAGCCCAAGGACGCGGCGCTCGCCTACAACTATGGCCAAATCTGCCTCAAGTTGACCTTGTTGGGCGAAGCGCGCCGTGCCATGGCCGAGGCGGTAAAACTGGCTCCGAACTCGCCAGATTACAATCTGGCGATGGGTGTTGTCTCCTCGCACGCACAGAACGCCTCCGCGGGCTTGCCTTATTTGAAGAAATATCACCAGATGCGCCCGGGGGATCCCGAAGGCATCCTGGCTTTGGGCACAGCGTATTTTCGCGACGACGATTACGCCAACGCGGCGCTGTGGCTGAAGCAGGCAACAGCGAACAAGGGCACCGCCGCCGAAGCCCATTACTATCTTGGCCGCATCCTTCGCCAGCAAGGGCAGTACGATAACGCGCTGGAACAACTCAAGCAATCTGCTGCGCTGCAATCAGATGACGCCGCTATCTTTGCCGAACTGGGGCAGACCTACGTACAGATGCGGAAGTACCCTGAAGCGCAAAAGCAACTCGAGCGCGCACTTGCAATGAACCCCAACAACTACGTTGCCAACTTCGCGCTTATGCAGCTTTATGCGCAGACCCGCGACCCGAAGTTGGCCGCGCAGCAGAAGCGCTTCAACGAAATCAAGAACAAGAATCAGGAACAATACCGCGATGAGATGCGGGTTATCGAAGCCCGCCCGGTGGCGGAGTTGAACACGAAGCAAGCCGCGGGCGGGAGGGAGTAGCGTTTTGACCGTCGTATCAAGAAGATGCGTGCTGGCCGCCATGGGAGCGTGTGCGCCCGGCATGCTTCTGCCGCGCATCTTCGGCGCGGTAACGCCGAAATCTCCCAAGCCGTTGTTTGTTCCGGTTCCTGCTTCGCGCTCCGGCATCGACTGGCGGCACACCAGCGGGCGTTCGCCGAACTACTATCTGCCGGAAACTACCGGCGCTGGCTGCGCATTTCTCGACTATGACAATGACGGCTGGATGGACATCTATCTGGTCAACAGCGGCGCGTGCGATTTCTATACGCCTACAACTCCGTTGCGCAATGCTCTGTACCGGAACAACCGTGACGGCACGTTTACCGACGTCACGGAAAAAGCCGGAGTCGCGGGCGGCGGTTATGGAATGGGAGTTGCGGTCGGCGACTACAACGGCGACGGCCTGCCGGACATGTTTGTGAGTGGCTATAACCGCTCGTTCCTTTATCGCAATAACGGAAACGGCACCTTTACTGACGTGACCAAGGAGGCGGGCCTTCATCTCGATGGCTGGTCAACGAGCGCGGTCTGGTTCGACTATGACAACGATGGACGTCTCGATCTCTACGTCTGCCAGTTCGCCAAGTTCAATCGCGGAATGAACAAATTCTGCGGCGACGCGGTGAGCAACCAGCGCCATTACTGCGTTCCGAGCATCTATCCACCTTCGCGCAGTTGGCTATTTCACAACAATGGCGACGGAACCTTTACTGACGTTTCGGAAGCAAGCGGCATCGCCGGTTCGCTCGGCAAGGGATGGGGCGTGATCGCCACCGACATCAACAATGACGGCTGGATGGATCTGTTTGTCGCCAACGATACGGTTGAGAATTTTCTTTTCGTGAATAACCACGGCAAGTTCAGCGAGCAGGCGCTGCAGGCGGGAGTGGCGTACAGCCAGGACGGACAGACGCGCTCCGGAATGGGCGTGGACTCTGCCGATTTCGACCAGGACGGGTGGATGGATTTGTTCGTCACGAACATCGACCACCAGTTGTATTCGCTCTACCGCAACCACCACGACGGCACGTTTGACGACCTCGCGACGCGAACCGTGCTGGGGCAGTCGACCCGCGAAATGAGCGGCTGGGGCGTGCGTTTCTTTGATTATGACAATGACGGCAACCTCGACCTCATCATCGCCAATGGGCACCCGGATGATCAGATTGGGCTTATCTCGCCGGTTGTGACCTACCGCGAGCCGCTGCTCTTATTCCGCTATGACGGCAAAGCGCTCCAGAACGTCAGCGACTCGGCCGGGCCGGTGTTTCAGAAGGATTTTGCCGCACGCGGTCTTGCGCTGGGCGATTTCGATAATGACGGTTCGGTCGATGTCCTCATTTCGATCAATAATGGCGCTCCGCTGCTCTTGCGCAATCAGGCTGCGGCCGGACATCACTGGCTGGGTATTCATCTGGTGGGCAAGACCTGCAACCGGGATGCGATCGGCGCACATGTGAAATGGACGGCCGGCGGGCTGGAGCGGCATCGGATGAAAACCGGCGGCGGCAGCTTCCTTTCCAGTTCCGATCCACGAATGGTTCTGGGACTTGGGACAAGCCCTGTGATTGACCGTCTGGAAATACGGTGGCCGCTGCCCAGCAAGCGTGTTGATGTGCTTACGAAGGTGCCGGTCGACCGCTACATCACGATTGAAGAAGGCCGCGGCATCGTGGTTTCGTGATCTCGATTTGTCGGCAGCCTACGGGAAGAATTTTTCTCCCCTTTTCCTTTGTTTTGTTCGGGTTAGGAGTTGGTATGATCTGCAGTTCCGACAAAACAAAGAACTTAGCGGCAAGTCAGCCTGTTTCAAATACTTAGCCTAAGTTTTGGATCGACGCTGGCTATACAGAGTAAGTTACGCGCTTTTTCGTTGCTCCCAAAAGAAAAGGACCGCGTCTGGCGGTCCTTTCAATTTTTTACTCTCTAACTCTATTCTACCAAGCTGAGAAATTTCAGATGCATGGTTCCTGAAAAAAACAGGAGCGTTAGTTTCTATTTGGCACTGACCCGCAGCATGAGGATTCCATGCGACGGTACGTCGGCCGAATACTGGCCGTTTTGGAACTTCACATTCTTATGCGCCCACAGGTCGCGCGCGTGGCGGACTTTTCCATTCAAGTGCAGGTCGCTCGCCTGAATGGTAGCGCGGGCAGTGTCCGTTCCGTAATTTACAACTCCCACAGCCACGCCGCCATCAGCGAGCGGTTTGACCCAGGTTTCAAACTGACCATTGCGTACGGGCGTAGCTTGTTTGCCTAGCGGGTCCTGATCCACCTTAATGACTTCCTTGTTCAGCAGAATCGCTTTGGTCGCATCGGACATGTTGCGAATGTCATTGCCGGCCAGCAACGGCGCCGCAGACAGTGCCCAAAGGCTCATGTGGGTGCGGTACTCCGCGTCCGTCATGTGTCCATTGCCGATTTCCAGCATGTCCGGATCGTTCCAGTGGCCCGGCCCAGCATAAGGTGCGGTCGGGACCTGCTTTTCGATGTTGGCGATCATGCTGTCCCAACTGTCGCGGATGTCGCCTGTTGTGCGCCACAGGTTGCCGCCCACGTCCTTGCCCCAGGTCTGGACATCACCCATGCCGTATTCGCACAGGCTGAACACGAACGGGCGGCCCGTGGCCTGAAGCGCCGCGCCCATCTTCTGATACACGGGCTGGAGTTGGCTGTTCTTATAGATTTCGCTGGCGCTGCACCAGTCGTATTTCAGGTAATCGATGTCCCATGAGGCAAAGGTTTTTGCGTCCTGCGCCTCGTGTCCGTAACTGGCGGGGTATCCGGCGCAGGTCCGCGGTCCGGGTGAAGAATAGATTCCAAGTTTCAGACCGCGGGCGTGCAGGTAATCGGCGAGGCCCTTCATGTCGGGGAACTTATGGTTGGGGCGGATGTTGCCTTGAGCATCGCGCGTGCCTTCCCAGGTGTCGTCGATGTTCACGTATATGTAGCCCGCGTCGCGCATGCCGCTGGAAACCATGGCGTCGGCAATATCCTTCACAAGCTGTTCGTTGACCTTGCCGGCAAACAGGTTCCAACTATTCCATCCCATCGGCGGGGTTTTGGCCAGACCGTTGTAGGGAACCTTGTGCAGCGGTGGAGGAGCGATATAAGGCGGAGGCGGAGGCAGTTTGTCAGCGGCGGTTGCAGGCCGGGCCGTGAACGCTCTGTGCCCGCGAAACGTCCCCTGCATCCCGCCATTTGTAACTTCTCCAGTAACAAAAGGACGTTTCGGATTGAAGGAAGCGAAGAG
>JBOGMA010000321.1:0-1915 GCA_050746465.1 Acidobacteriaceae bacterium | reverse complement strand
GCGACATATCGATTACGGGCTGGGCGTTTATTCAGCCAGGGCATTTGCGGGGTTGCCGCAGGGCGAGGCGTTTGATCTCAGTGAGGTGCAGAGCAATTTGATTGCGCGGGGCGCGATGGCTGGATTTGAAGTGAGGGAGCGGTTCTACGAGATTGGGTCGCAGGCGGGGCTGGCGGAGACGGATGCACTTTTGAGTGCGGGAGCTTTGGCGTGATTATGACGCGAACTCCGCTGCGAATTTCGCTGGGTGGCGGAGGGACGGACCTGCCTTCGTATTCGAATGAGTTTGGGGGATTCGTGCTGTCGGCGGCGATTACGAAGTATGTCTACATCACGGTGAACCGGAGTTTTCTGCCGGGATATTTCCTGAAGTATTCGGAGACGGAGTACGCGACGGCGCGGTCAGAGATACGGCATCCTCTGATGCGGGAGGCCCTGGAGATGCAGGATGTTTGCGGACCGCTGGAAGTGGTGAGCGTGGCGGATGTTCCAGCGGGAACGGGGCTGGGATCGTCAGGCGCATTTGGAGTGGGGCTGATGCATGCGCTTCATGCACAGAAGCGTGAACCGGTTTGCGCGGAGAAACTAGCGCGGGAGGCGATTGAAGTGGAGATGACGCGGCTGGGCGAGCCGGTGGGAAAGCAGGACCAGTATGTCGCCGCATACGGCGGGCTGCTTTGCCAGGAATACGGGACGGACGGCGCGGTGAGTGTCGCTCCTTTGCAGATAAGCGATGCGTGCGTGAGGGAATTGCGGGATTCGCTGATGTTGTTTTTTGTGGGTTACACGCGGAATGCTTCGGATTTGCTGACTGACCAGAAGGCGCGGTCATTAGGCCGGGACCCGGCGATGCTGGATGGACTGCATTTTGCGAAGGAACTTGGATATGAGATCAGGAGCGTGCTGGAGGCCGGAAGGATTGAGGAATTCGGCCCGCTGATGGACGCGCACTGGCGGAAAAAACGAGAGCGGTCAGAGGGAATGACGAGCAGCCGCATTGATGAGCTTTATGCGCTGGCGATGCGGCAGGGCGGCGCAAGGGGCGGCAAGCTGGTGGGCGCGGGAGGAGGAGGCTTTCTGCTGTTCCAGAGCAGAGACCGGCGGAGGCTGCGCGAAGCGATGACGGAAGCTGGTTTGAGCGAGATGGATTTCAGTTTCGATTTTGACGGGTCGGTGGTTGTGGTGCGGAACGCATGAATGCTCTGATGGAAAATCGAAGACGCGTTCTGGAGCGCAGCGATCTATACGCTCCCGTTCGGCGGGAGTGGACGCTGAGGGAGTTGCTCGCGATTTTTCGGCGACGACGCTGGATGGTGATTGGCTGCGCGTCGGTGCTGGTGGTGCTGGCGGGGGTTTATTGCGCGTTGGTCACACCGCATTACAGGGCGACCGGGCAGGTCGAGGTTCTGAAGGATGAGCCGGGGACGCTGGGACTGGATCGCAGCATTACTGGAGCGTCGGCGGAATCTGATTCGAGCGCGTTGGACACGAGTATGACGCTGCAGACAGAGGCGCGGGTATTGCAGTCGAGCACGCTGGCGCTGCGGGTGATCAAGGATTTGAAACTGGAGGAGACGGCGGATTATTTTGCGCCGGAAAAGCGCGGGATTCAAGAGCGGTTGTTGTTCTGGAGGAAGCCGCTGGAGCCGCTGAATGTGCCATTGGATGAGGCTCCGAGGCGGCGTTATGCGGCGCTCAGGATATTTTCGCGGCATTTGAAGGTTTTGCCGGTTACCGGGACTCGGCTGATTGATGTGAGCTATTCGAGTTCGGATCCAAAGACGGCGTCGGCGGTGGTGAATGAGTTGATGGCGGCGTTGCAGAAATATACGTTTGAGTCACGATTTCAGGCGACGGCGCAGGCCTCCGATTGGCTGTCCGGACAGTTAGCAGGATTGAAGAAACAGACGGAGGA
>JBOGMA010000320.1:0-4086 GCA_050746465.1 Acidobacteriaceae bacterium | reverse complement strand
CCCTGTCTCTGCCCAGCAGGATGCGAATATGCGTTATGCCGAGTGGGAGTACACGCGACGCCTCGATGTCAATCGCGAGTCGAAAGGCACGATTGGCTATATTCATCTTCGCGCCATGGGGCCGGGTGACATCGACCAGTGGGCCCGCGACTTTTATCCGGTGTTTGACAGACAGGGTTTGATCATTGACGTTCGCCATAACAACGGAGGCAATATCGACTCGTGGCTGCTGGGCAAGTTGCTGCGCAAGGCGTGGTTCTATTGGCAGCCGCGCGTTGGTAAGCCGGTGTGGAACATGCAGGACGCATTCCGCGGGCACATCGTCGTACTATGCGACCAACATACTGCCTCTGATGGGGAGGCTTTCACAGCGGGCTTCCAGCACTTCCGGCTGGGCAAAGTGGTCGGCATGCGCACGTGGGGCGGCGAGATATGGCTATCTCCAAATAACCCGCAGCTCGACAATGGCATTGCCACTGCAGCCCAGATGGGCGTCTACACGCCGGACGGCAAATGGCTGATTGAAGGCCATGGCGTTGACCCAGACATTGTTGTTGATAATCTGCCTCACGCGACGTTTACTGGAGACGATGCGCAGCTTCAAGCCGGAATTAAACTGCTTCAACGGGAGATAAAGGCCGACCCACGTCCTGTGCCTTCGCATCCGGCTTATCCTGACAAGGCATTTCACTATAAAAAGTGAGGCGTCATGACCGGTCGAGTTGGCGGGCTTTCTTAAGCGGTGGAAGCCTTGGATGCAGATCCGATCGTGCCTCGCGTCAAGGCGCCTTGTTCTATGCCCAGGAGCCTTGAATAAAGCGCGACCAGCTCTTTCTCCGAATTCTCCCACGCGAGGCCCGCGCGGAAACGGTCACGTCCCATGCGACCCATCTGCCGCCTTCGGTCCTCATCGATGAGGAGATCATGAATGGCATTGCTGAGTTTTCCGGGATTATTCGGCTCCACGTATTCAGCGGCTTCCGCTGCGGAACGGCGATGCTCCGTAAGAGCGAAGGCGACGACGGGCTTGCCGAATGCCATGTACTCCATAATCTTGTTGGCCGTTGACATGTTGCCGTACTCAGTGAGCGGATCGGGAGCGACACACACATCCGCAGTGGCGAGGTATTGCCAAAGAATTTTCTCGTCAGTTATTCGCCCCGTAAAGCAAGTCCAATCGTCGAGCATCAACTCGTGCGCCAATTTCTGCATGCGCTGCAGTTCGGGTCCGCCGCCGATGAAGGTAAACAACACCTCCTTCGGGTGGGAGTCCGCATAATGGCGAATGGTATGCAGCAGAAGGTCGACTCCATCCTGAGCGCCCATTTCGCCAAGACAAATGGCCATATAGGGTCGGCCCTGCTTGAGTTCGGGATTGAAGGCGTCAACCTCCGACCAGAAGCGCAGAGGTCCGCTTCGAACAATGGTGATCTTCTCGGCGGGAATTTTTCCGCGCCGGATGGCAATATCGCGATGCGACTGGTTCACTGCAATGACAGCGTGTGCCGATCGCAGCGTGAGTCTTTCCAGTAGCAGCAGGCCACGGTAAAGCAAGCCTGATGGTGGATTTCCCTTGGCAACGTACATCTCAGGGCAGAGGTCGTGGTGGTCGAAGATGAACTTCACGCCCAGGGGTCGAAAGAGCATGGCGAGCGCGAAATAGGTATCCGGCGGGTTGCAGGCGTGGATGGCATGGAAGGGGCGATGGCAAAATGCCCGAATCGCCAGCCAAAGCGTGGCCAGCCAGCAACATAGGAATTCAGCGAAGAACCCGGCGGTGGCCTTGTCGGCGTCCCAGATCATTGGATATCGATAGATATCCACGCCATCGAGTTGCTCGTAACCCTTGGTGTAGATCTTCTTTTTAGGGCAAATCACCGCAACGCCAAACCCGGCCTTGCGCAAACTGGTCGCCTCCAGCCATACGCGGCGGTCAAACGGCACCGGCAGGTTTTGCACGATGATCAAGATGTTACGTTGAGCCTTCAATTCCCATCCTCCGTTGAATTCAGTCGCGCTTAGAGACGAGCTGGAATGCCGGCTCACGCAAATGAATATGATCGGGGTTACGATTATGCGGCGCCTTCCCCCCTGAAGACAGCCGGTACAGTCTTTGCCAGAATCTTGAAGTCCAGCCAGAGGGACCATTCATCCATGTATTGCAGGTCGAGGAGCATCCATTCGTCGAAAGGGATGTCGCTGCGTCCGTTCACTTGCCACAAGCATGTGATTCCGGGCTTAACGCTGAAGCGGCGTCGCTGCCAATCCTGGCTGAAACCTTCGTAGTCCCGCACTGGAAGCGGCCGAGGCCCTACCAAGCTCATGTCGCCCTTGAGAACATTGAGCAATTGAGGCAGTTCGTCGATGCTGGAGCGCCGGAGAAATCTCCCGATACTGGTAATTCTGGGATCGTTCCTGATCTTGAAAACCGGGCCCGATGCTTCATTGCGAGAGATAAGCGTCGGCATCAATTTTTCTGCGTCGGGAATCATAGTTCGGAATTTATAAATCCGGAACCGGCGCTTATTCAGGCCTATGCGTTCCTGCAAAAAGAAGATCGGTCCAGGAGAAGACAGCTTGATTGCGAGCGCGGCGAGTGACAGCACGGGCAGCAAAGCGACAAGCAGCGACAAGGCCACGATGATATCGAGCGTCCGCTTCGCAAATGCCGGCCATCCATTCCCCTTTCCCGCCTGGCTGGAGATAAAGTATTCTCCGTCGGATTCCTCCGGACGCCAACTACCCTTTTTGCTCTCGAAGATATCCGAGCTGAAACGGAGGGTGACGCCATGCTGCTCGCAGATTTGGCTGACCTCCGCAAAGTAACGGTAGAAGGAGCCGAACGGGAGGTAGATTACGATTTCGTCAACCACATTGCGGCGCAGGTACTCGGCCAGGTTTGCCAGATTACTGACCAGCGAGAATCCGCTTTTCTTAAAAGCGTCTGATCCTGCCCACTCGTCGTCAGCAAAGCCGACAAGCTTGTATCCGCGCCCCTTGTTCGTGGTAATCCTCCGGCCAAACTCGACTGCGCGAGGATTGGTGCCCATGATCATCATGAAGCGCTGATTTCTTCCATGGGCGCGAATGCCGGCCAGGGCGCTTCGCAGCACCACCCGGAAAATGCTGAAAACTATCGTGCTCGCGACCCAGAACATCAACACCAGGTCGAGAGTGATCATCCGGACGGAGAAGATCGAGCCGATTGCGAAGAAGCACAGCGCGGACAGCGTCGTCGCGCCAACGATGTCCAATATCTCCGCGGACTTGCTCGACAGCCGCCGCGACTCGTAGAGGCCGCACAGGCGGAAAATGCAGTGGCAGGCGAGCAGCGCAACGCCAAAGATGACGAGGTTCGCCACCTTCATTCTCATGTCGAGAAAACTGCTGAGCGATACGGCTTCCTCTGCATGAACCACGAAAGCAGTAGCAAAACCGAAGGACAGAATAATAAGTACAAGATCAAATACTTTCAGAATACCTATGACCGGAAGGCGGGTCCTATTATCGGGTACCATGTTTTTCCTGCCTTTTCTTGCTGCATATAACCACCTGACTACTGAACAACACTCGCTGTAAGAACGGCCGCCTCGGGTTCCTTTTCAAAAAAGACTTCCGCGGCGACCCTTTTTGCAAAATCTGTCGACTCAACCCGCAAGACCGTTCCTTCACCATGCAATTTCATCCCTCTTGCCTGGCTATGCAAGGAGGGCAGATAGACATCCATCTCGATGTAGGCGCCCACGTCAATCTTCGCCGTTGTCAAAAAGGAGATGCCTCTCATGCTGATATCCCGGGTAATTCCTGTAAGCCGCCAGAGTCGCTCGTCGGATTGCCCGGATGAGAACAAAACCATTGCTGCCAATTGGTAACGACTGGTGATTCTTAATTCCTTCACGGTTTTATGCCACTCCGCAGAAGTTTTCGTGTTGCTGGGCCTGATCGTGACCACAGTACGTTTATCCGGCAGTTGCCGCAAGAGAGCAAAAGGGAGGTGGAGATTTGCCCCTGCTACCTTGCGGTTCGCCTCGGCAGATCAACCTAATATGGCCTTCCGAAACAAGGTCCGGGCAGAGGCAACGGTCT
>JBOGMA010000319.1:0-2469 GCA_050746465.1 Acidobacteriaceae bacterium | reverse complement strand
CCCAAGCTCCTGCTGCTCCACGGCTTCCCGAGTGCCAGCCACATGTTCCGCGACCTGATCCCGCTCCTGTCCGACCACTTCCACATCATCGCACCTGACCTTCCGGGTTTCGGCCAATCAGCCATGCCACCGCGGAGCAAGTTCGAATATACCTTCGAGACGCTTACCCATGTCATCGACCGCTTTACCGAAGTAGTGGGCTTCGACCGCTTCATCATGTATGTCTTCGACTACGGCGCGCCGGTGGGTTTCCGCCTCGCCACCGCGCATCCGGACCGCATCACCGGAATCGTTTCCCAGAACGGCAACGCCTACGACGAGGGGCTGAGCGAAGGCTGGGCTCCCATCCGCGCCTACTGGAAGGATCCGTCTGAAAAGAACCGCGAGGCACTCAGGACCTTTCTCGCCCCCGAGACGACCCGGTGGCAGTACACCCACGGCGTCCCAGACACGTCTTGGGTATCACCTGATGGCAGCGCGCTGGACAACCACTACCTGATGCGACCAGAGGCGGACGAGGTTCAGCTCGATTTGCTCGGCGACTACAAGAACAACGTCGCGCTGTACCCGGACTTCCAGTCGTATTTCCGCGCTTACAAGCCGACTCTGCTTGCCGTGTGGGGCAAGAATGATCCGTTCTTCCTTTCGCCAGGTGCTGAAGCCTTCAAACGCGACATTCCCGATGCGGACGTGCGCTTCGTCGACACCGGGCACTTCGCGCTGGAAACACACGTCGTCGAAATCGCCGAAGCCATCAAGGACGTTTTCATCCACTGATCGGGCAACAGGTGAGGGCCGTGGTCTTCGCCCGTGCCACGGCGTCAAAATTGCCGGTCATAGCTTGACCGGATCAAAGCGGGTAGTAACGCGTGACCGAGCCCTCTTTTATTTTTCGAACGAGTCCGCGCTTGAGCAGCGTGTCGCGTGCGCCATCGGACTGTTCTATGTTCAAGAGCCGATTGATTTCCGAGGGACGTATACCTGGGCGCGCCTTTATCAAGGAAAGCACCTTTTCCACCAGCACTCCCGAGCGCCCCGGTTTCGCCAGCTTGACTTGATCGCTGTGTCTTCGCAGCTTTTGCTCGCGTGAGGTTCTCGCCACCAACTTGGACTGTTCTGTTGCTCGCCTCATCGCAGGCGACCTTCATCTGCGGACGTTCTTCTCATCCTACGAGGTGTCCCGAGTCCGTGAAGGGCACCTTCGTCATAAAAACACCTACGGCAAATCATCAGGAGTGAACTCAAATGGCATCGCATCCACTGATTGTGTTCGATGTCAACGAAACCCTACTCGATCTCAGAGTCATGGAGCCTACGTTCGAGCGCATCTTCGGAGACAAAGGCGTAATGCGACTATGGTTCGCAGACCTGATCATGTATTCGGCGGTCCTGACGCTGGCGAAATGCTACATCCCTTTCACGGATATTGGCTCGGCCGTGATGAAAATGCTCGCCGACACGCGTGGTATCAAGATCAGCGAGGCGGACAACGGCCAGTTGATCGAGAGCTTCTCGACCATGCCACCGCACCCGGAGGTGCCAAGGGCACTAGGCAAGCTCCGGCAAGCGGGATTTCGCTTGTTCACGCTTACCGACAATCTGCTCGAGGTGCAAACTCGTCAGCTGGAGCACGGCGGACTCCTCGATTTCTTTGAACGCCGCTTCAGTGCGGACGGGGCCAAGCATCACAAGCCTTCGCCAGAGGCCTATGCTTATGCTCAGGCCCAGCTTGGAGTCTCCCCATCCGAACTTCTCCTCGTTGCATGTCATACGTGGGACACCCTCGGCGCAGTGGCTGCGGGATGGGAAGCGGCATTGATCAAGCGGGAAGGTAACGATTTGTTGTCGGTCGGCCCGCAACCGCAGATTGTCGGCACAGATCTGGAAGATGTTGCCGATCAGCTGATCGCCCGCAGCAACTAACCCGCGCCCAAGCGCGGCCACGCCGATCCCGGTCCGTGCGAACGCTCAGCGGACCCTTCGCGCTTTCAAATAGCCGTCCAGGGAAATCGGGCCGGCTCCACCGAAACAAAGAGCAAGCCGCGTCCCACGATCCACGGAGGTCCCATGTCACGCAACGACGAAGTCCTGATGGCCGAACGGCGCCGGCTCCTGCGCATAGCCGTGGCGGGTGGCACGGCGCTGGTGATCGGCGGGGGTTTTGCGCTGCCGCGCCTGTTGGCCGCCGGCGTGGACGATGGTTTGCCAGGGTTGATTCATACCGAGCCGGGCAGCGTGCTCCTGGACATCTTCGCGGACGACGGCCGCGATCTCGGCCCGCGACGCTCGCCCCGGCTGGTGCTGAGCGACGCCGAATGGCACCGGCGTCTGTTGCCGGCCGCGTTCGAGATCCTGCGCCGCGGCGGTACCGAGCTTGCCTTCAGCGGACAGCATGAACGTCCACCGACACGCGGCCTTTATCGCTGCGCGGGCTGCGCCACGGCACTGTACGACGATGCCACCCAGTTC
>JBOGMA010000318.1:0-6980 GCA_050746465.1 Acidobacteriaceae bacterium | reverse complement strand
GCTCAAGCTTCTGCTGCTGCTCAAGGGAAACCAGCGTATTCTCGTCATCAATATCCCGTGGTATCTCCAAAGAGGGAGCTAGCGGCCAGGGACTGGAGACCAGAGACCAGGGATCAACGTTCATCGTCTGAAGTGATTGATTCGGCTTTTGGAGGTTGCATTGTCCTCATCTACCGCAGACTTGCTGGGTAAGATCGGGCTGCCCGCTCCAGTGCACGAACTTGCGAAGCGGCAATGGGATGCAATCATCGTGGGCGCGGGGCACAATGGGCTTGCCTGTGCGGCATATCTGGCGCGAGCCGGGCGGCGCGTGCTGGTGCTCGAAAGCCGCGAACGGGTAGGCGGCGCATGCACGATTGAGGAGCCATTTCCAGGGGTTCGCATGTCTCCCTGCGCCTATCTCGCCGGGCTGCTGCATCCGCTGGTGATCGACGAGTTGGGGCTTCGCGCGCGGGGTTTCCAATGGACTCCGGCGGTGAACGGGCTTTTTGTCCCGTTTCTCGACGGCTCCAGCGTGCAGCTTTGGGATGATGATGACCAGTGTGATGCGGAGATTGCGCGCTTCGTGCCGCAGGATGTAGACGGTTGGCGCGCCATGTGCGCCATAATTCAACGGCTGCGCGATGCTTTGCGTCCCGCAGGGGGACGGGACCTGTGGATCGGAGTTGCGCCGTCGGATGAAGAAATTGATGACCGGCTTGGTTCCGATTGGGAAGCGCGGCGCGTGCTCTATGACTGGTCCATGGCCGAATTCGTGGAACATTATTTACGGGACGAGCGGCTGCAGGTGGCGCTGCTTGGCCAAGGCGTGATTGGAACCAATGCGAGTCCGTTCGACACGGGGACCGCATCGATTCGCTTCCATCACGCTTCCGGACGGCTGGGCGGAATGCCCGGAATGTGGGGATATGTTCGCGGTGGAATGGGCATGGTTTCATTTCTGCTATGCGACGCGGCGCGCGATGCCGGCGCAGTGGTCGCGGCGGGGGTTCCAGTGGCTCGGATTCTGCCGGGCGAAGGCGTATTGCTGGCGGGAGGAGAGAAGATTTCCGCGCCGGTGGTTGTTTCGAATGCCGATCCGCGCCGCACTTTGGCGATGCTTGGCGATGCCGCGGTGGAAGGCTGGCGCGCTCGAGTGGAGGCTATGCCGATCGAAGGCTGCACGGTCAAGCTGAACGTGCTGATGCGGGAGTTGCCGAACTTTACGGCTCGCCCAGGAACGCTGGAGCCGCATCACTATGGCCAAATCAACGCTCCGCTCACAAAGCAGGAGTGGCGGGACGGCTTCGCGGCGGCGAAGCGCGGCGAGTTGGCGGCACATCTCTGGTGCGAGCTCTACTTCCAGAGCGTTCACGATCCAACTGTAGCGCCCGCTGGACAACACACCATGAGCGTCTTCGCACAATATGTTCCCTATCGATTTGCGCAAGGCGATTGGGATGTTCGCCGGGACGAGGTTCGGCAGCTTGCGCTCGGGTCAATCGGGCGGTTCTGCTCGAATGTGGATTCGGCCGTGCTGGATGCGCAGGTGCTCGGTCCGCCCGATATTGAAGCGAAAGTTGGGCTGACAGGTGGACACATTTTCCAAGGCGAATGCCTGCCTCCATTCATGTGGTCCAAGCGCTTGTCCGCACGAACGCCGATGGGGGGTGTTTATCTTTGCGGAGCCTGTACGCATCCCGGCGGCTCGGTCATCGCCGTCAACGGACGCAACGCCGCGATGGCGGTGTTGCAGGATCAGGCATAGGCGCGCGCTCGCGGCATCTGAACCTTCAGACATGAACGCGCCAGAAGAAGTTCTTCGCGAATTTGAGCACGTGGAGTTGCTGCTGAAGCGGCTGCGGCTTCCATTTCTGCTGCGGCATCTGCCGCCTAAGCTCGTCTGGTCGGTGTATGTCTGCATCACCGGATTCATCACCATTGCCCTGCTGGCAATTGTCGGTGCGGTGACAGGAAGTCCATTCGTTTTTCCCTCGCTTGGCCCCACCGCATACCTGCTATTTTTCACACCGCTTCACAAAGCGGCGTCGCCACGGAATGCTGTCGCTGGACATGCCATCGGTCTGATTTGCGGGTATTGGGCCTTCTGGGTGACGGGCATGCACGCATTCTCTCCGCAGCCGGTCCATGCGTTCCACTGGCCGCAACTGTTGGCTGCCGCTCTGGCGCTTGCGGCCACCGGAATGCTGATGGTTTTGCTGTCGGTGAGCCACCCTCCGGCGGGCGCAACTACGCTGATCGTGGCGCTCGGAATCCTCTATAAGCCCTGGTATCTGGTGGTGATTGAAGCAGCCGTAGTTTTGCTCGTCCTGCAGGCATGGGTTTTCAATCATCTGGCCGGACTCGATTACCCGCTCTGGTTTCGCAAGGGAGAAAAGCCGCTGCCGCCCTCAATGCGACCTTGATTTTCTGACTACCGGCTTCTGCCGTTTTGATCATTTTTCGAGTCGAAAACGACCATAAGGCGGCTAAAGAGCGGCTGAGTGTCCGAGTCCTGGCTCTATTCTGCACGTTTTAATCATTTTTATAGACATAATGCTCATTTTGGGCGTATCGTTGCTCACGTCGCCCTTCAACACTCGGAAGGGGGAGCTCCCGGCGTTGAGTCGAGCCGGAGATAGCACGGAAAAGCTACAGGATTAAGGAACTGAGTGATGGACTGAGAATTTCATTTGGAAGCTTTGCAGACAGCGACCTTCAACGTGACACTGTCGCCGGGGAATGTCTCAACCACGGTGAAAGTTTCGGCTGCGGCGCCCATTCTGGATACCAATGATCCGACCCTGAGCGGCACCTTCACGACAAATACGATCCGGAATTTTCCGCTGAATGGTCTCGACTTTTCGGCCCTGACCCTGTACATTCCGGGCGCGGTGACCACCGCCGGCACATGCGGAACGACGCAGATAGAGCGCAGCAACTACTACACCGACACGGTGAACATTAATGGAAATCGCGCCGGTCTCAGGAGCGCCACCTGCAGTTCTCGTTGCACTACCGGTTTTGAGGAAAACCTGGCGAGGTTGGCCGTCGCGGAAGAGCGCGGCGGCTGAACTCGCGCAGGAACCGTGGACCAAAAATTGTGTAAGCTTAGTTGGAATTTTTTTTTCCTGTCAGGTGGAACGGATGGCGGTTCTTGAGATTTGCGTCGAATCTGTGGAAGCGGCCATTGCCGCCGAAGCCGGCGGCGCGCAGCGGATTGAACTATGCAGCTCACTGAATGAAGGAGGATTGACGCCAAGCATAGGGATGATGCGGGTGGTTCGGTCGGTTGTCAAGATCGCGGTTCACGCAATGATTCGTCCCCGGGCCGGCGACTTTCTTTATTCTGAGCAGGAATTTGCTGCAATGCGCGAAGACATTGCGGCTGCGGCAGAGTGCGGAATGGATGGCGTAGCGCTGGGCCTTCTGAATGTGGACGGGAACGTGGATGTAGCGCGGACGCGGGAATTGATTGAGCTGGCGCGGCCCATGGAGGTCACTTTTCACCGGGCGATTGACATGACGCCCAGTGTTGAAGGCGCGCTTGAAGACGTGATTCGGGCCGGGGCAGATCGCGTTCTGACCTCCGGGGCGGAGCCAACCGCGATGCAGGGCCGCAATCAAATTTCCAGGCTCATCCAGGCGTCATCCGCACGAATCCGGGTAATGGTCGGCGGTGGGGTTCGCGCCGACAATGTGCGGCAGATTGCGCAGGCGACCCATGCGCGCGAATATCACGCTTCCCTGCGGCGGACAGTGCCAAGTTCCATCAAGTACCAGCGGCACAAGATCCATTTGAGCAACATGGGAACGGACGAGTATGCCCATAATGTGGTGAGAACGGCGGACGTGAGAACGCTGCGCAAGGCGCTTGACGCCGCTTTTGAGGCGGGCGCGGAAACGGTGATGCAATCCGCGGACGCCGCACCGGAAAACCACGAGTAGCTGCGCTGTGTCTTCGGCTTTTCGTAGAATGTGAAGCGACACCACCCAATTGTTCCCTGCTACTTCGGGTCACCAGGCATAGCTATGTCTTCAAAAACCGAGAAGCGCGCGAAAGAAATTCTTCGGCTTTTGCTGAGCCACGGCAAAACTTCGGTTGAGGAATTGGCTGAGCGATTCGCCACCTCACCTGCCAGCATTCGTCGCGACCTGGTGCGGCTGGAAGAGCGAGGCCTGGTGCATCGAACCCACGGCGGAGCGATGCTGGCCGGACAGACCTACGAGCCGTTCCGGTTCGACGCGTCGTTTCGCGTTCGCGAGAGCCGCTTCACGCCGGAAAAGCAGCGCATTGCACTGGCGGCGGCGGACCTGGTGCAGGAAAACGAGACCGTCGGCTTTACGGCGGGAACAACGACCACCCAAGTAGCGCGAGCGCTCCGCC
Source organism: Acidobacteriaceae bacterium (assembly GCA_050746465.1). Taxonomy (GTDB): domain Bacteria; phylum Acidobacteriota; class Terriglobia; order Terriglobales; family Acidobacteriaceae; genus Silvibacterium. The sequence goes on along the minus strand of JBOGMA010000318.1, from coordinate 2,614 downwards.
TGCGCAGCGGACTGCGCGTAATCACAAACGCGGTGAATATCGGAATGGAATTGAGTTCCAGCAATGGGCTGGACACAACTCTGACTGGCGGATCAATGCGGTGGCCCGGAGCCTTTTCCCTGATTGGACCCGCAGCGCTGGAATTCCTCAACGTTGTCATCATGGATAAAGTATTCGTTGGAGTCTGCGGGATTGATGTAACGCATGGAGCCACCACGATTGAAGCAGATGAAGCCGCCGTGTTTCGCACCATGACCAGGCGTGCCAAACAGGTTATTGTAGTGGCGGATTCGAGCAAGGTAGGCATGGTGAGCCCCGCGGTCATCTGTCCTACAACCGATATTGACGTTTTGATTACGGATGACGGTATTTCGGAAGAAGCTGCAAATGCCTTCCAGAAGTACGATGTGCGGGTGGTGATTGCATAGCGCCCGAGTACCGCTCGCTGAAATCATGAAAGGAATGTCTAGGTTTCCTGAGCTGCTCTCAAAAATCAATCAACTTGCCGCGATCGCACCATCCCTGGCCAGCCTGCAGAGGTCCGTCGTGGACCTGATCGCAGACAATCTTCCTTATTACAACTGGGTTGGTTTTTATATGCTCGATTCGCGGGACACTTCCATGCTGGTGCTCGGGGCGTTCCACGGAGCCCCCACGCAGCACGTTCGCATTCCGGTGGCGGAGGGTATTTGCGGCGCGGCAGTAGCACAGGACGAAACAGTCATCGTCAATGATGTAGCAGCCGATCCGCGGTATCTTTCGTGCTCGATTGAAACGAAGTCTGAAATTGTTACACCCATTCGGGTGAATGGGAGGGTGCTGGGGGAAATTGACGTGGACAGCCATTCTCTGAGCGCCTTCCATACTGTCGACCGTGAGTTTCTGGAAGAATGCGCGGCCATTGTCGCGCGGTATATGGAAGCGAGCGAGGGCCGATAACATCAGGCCAGTTTCGTATAGCGGTGCAGGTTTGATTCGCCTCCCAACCTCTGATACTCTGAAAGAGGACTAAATCAGTCCGACTTCAACAGGAAGGGTGGTCGTATGTTCAGGCTCAACAAATTAGCTGATTACGCCCTTGTTGTGATGGAATATGTGACCAGCCATTCGGAAGAACCGCTGCACACCGCCCGTAGCGTGGCTGAGGCGACTCACCTTCCGGTTCCCACTGTGGTGAAGATTCTAAAGAAGTTAATGGATCATGGTCTGCTGATTTCCCACCGTGGGGTCAAGGGCGGGTATGCCGCGGCGCGGCCATCTTCCGCCATTTCGCTGGCTGAGGTCATCGAAGCAATTGACGGCCCCATGGGCCTGACCGAATGCGCAACGGCGCCCGGACGCTGCTATCTGGAAGGCCACTGCCGGATTCAATCGAATTTCCGTGTCATTGGACAGGTACTGCAGCAGACGCTGCGGAATCTTAGCCTTTCCGATCTTACGGTTCTGCTTAATGTCGCAACCAAAGTACCTGACCGCACCAACATCCTCAAATTCACTTTGTTGACTTCAGGGGGAGTGCAATGACAACAGCAAATACAATCCAGGACCTCACAAACAGCGAATACAAGTGGGGTTTTGTCACTCCGGTTGAGGAGGACAGGATTCCGAAGGGGTTGAACGAGGACATCATTCGCCTGATCTCCTCCAAGAAGAACGAACCGGAGTTCATGCTGGAGTGGCGTCTCCGGGCGTATCGTTACTGGGCCAAGCTAGAGCGGGAACACGCTGAGCCGAAGTGGGCGCACGTGAAGTTTCCTCCCATCAATTATCAGGACATCGTTTATTATTCGGCGCCTAAACCGAAGGCTGGCAAAAAGAGCCTGGATGAAGTTGATCCGGAGATTCTTGAGGCCTACAGCAAACTCGGCATATCGCTGAACGAGCAGAAGCGGCTCCAGGGCGTTGCCATTGATGCCGTGTTCGACAGCGTGTCGGTGGCGACTACGTTCCAGAAGAAGCTGGCGGAGAAGGGCGTGATCTTCTGCTCTTTTTCCGAAGCCGTCCAGAAGCATCCCGATCTGGTGAAGAAATATCTTGGCTCCGTAGTTCCCTACACCGATAACTTTTACGCGGCGCTGAATGCGGCAGTTTTCAGCGACGGCTCCTTCGCTTATATCCCGAAGGGCGTTCGGTGCCCGATGGAGCTTTCCACCTACTTCCGCATCAATGCTGCGGACTCCGGCCAGTTTGAGCGCACGCTGATCGTTGTCGAAGAAGGCGGGTACGCGAGTTATCTCGAAGGCTGCACCGCTCCCAAGCGCGACAAGAACCAGTTGCATGCGGCGGTGGTGGAGCTGGTGGCGCTCGACAATGCCCAGATCAAGTATTCGACGGTGCAGAACTGGTATCCCGGCGACAAGAACGGGAACGGCGGAATTTTCAATTTTGTGACCAAGCGCGGCAAGGCGCTGGGCAAGAACTCGAAAATCTCCTGGACGCAGGTGGAGACGGGCTCGGCCATTACCTGGAAGTACCCGAGTGTCATTCTGATGGGCGACAACTCAGTGGGCGAGTTCTACTCGGTTGCGATGACAAACAACTACCAGCAGGCCGATACCGGGACCAAGATGATCCACATGGGGAAGAACACCCGCAGCACGATCATCTCCAAGGG
>JBOGMA010000317.1:0-8344 GCA_050746465.1 Acidobacteriaceae bacterium | reverse complement strand
GCCCCGCCAGATCGCCATGTATCTGGCCAAGCAGATGACCGAGGCCTCGCTCCCTGAAATCGGACGCCAGTTCGGCGGCAAGCACCACACCACCGTCATGCACTCCATCTCCAAAATCGACGAGCAGCGCCGCGCCGACAAGAGCCTCAACAGCACGCTGAACAAGCTGCAGGAGACCCTGAACGGGTAGTGAGACCGGTGGTGTTCCGCTAAAGGGAGTTCAAAACCGCTTCGATGTCGCGTGCTCCATGAAGCACGTGAACAATCCGGATCGTCTGCGGATCATGGCTGTATCGATAAAACACAAGATGCTGCGGAAATCCCGAAGCGGATGTTCTGCGAAGCCCTTTCAGCTTCGCCGGCCGAAAGTCGCATAGTATCCCCTGTTCCGGCGCCGTTAATAGCAATCCGATGGTTTTGGAAACAGCTTCTTCCCAGCGCGCAGCCAGAGCTTCGTCCTGCCGATCGGCATAATAATCCGCCTGATCAACAATCGCCTGTGCCGCCAACTCGGTAACGAAAATTCTGATGCCGGCGGCCATCAGCGGCGCCTATGGCCGGTTTTCCGCCGCAGCGCCTCCATCATTGACCCGCTCTTGAGTTCGCCGCGACTCAGTTCGATATCACCAGAGGAAACCGCCTCCAGCAACTCCGCTTCTAGACGGCGAAGCCGTCCCTGTTTGTCAAAGCGAATGAGCTCACGGATATATTCGCTCGGCGTTCCATAGTCCCCCGTCGCTACTTTGGTTTCCACGTACACCTTCAGCGGCTCCGGCAATGAGATATTCAGCGACGTCATCTTCATACCTTCATAAGATGACATTTTATGAAGGTGCAAGCAAGGACCGGATTCTTTTGTTCGGCCGACTCCCGAAATCCTTTCACGTACCTGATTTCCATAGGCACACCGCAGCGCCGTGGAAACTTCGGATAACTAGGCTTCTGTTGAAACCAGGCGCCTATAAAGCCCGTGTGCCACGCGGCGCAAACCGCGCTTTCCACCTCAACCGCCTGGCTTTCCACATGGTTTTCGCGTCCCGATGTGGACAATCGGAATAACCATATCCGTTTCTCTCCCCAACGATCATGTCTTCCCGCTTTTCAAAATTTTCCCACCTAATTTTCTAAAACCGGTACCGTCCTCAAACCCTCTCCAGCAGCGAATTCCCTCCAACTTTCCACTTTTCCTAGCCAAACGACTACTACGGCTGGAAAATTGCTTATTAAAAAGCTTATTTATAGAAGCCGTTCGCCTGTCGCACTTGAACCCCCCTAGAGATCGGGGGTGGGCGAGGATATCTCAACGCGAACGATCAAGCCGCGAAGCGTGTCCGCCCGGACAGCTTGCCCTGAGCCGAAGGGGCCAGTCCCTCCAGATTTCCTGCCAACAACTGCCTTTTCCACGCCCCTGATTACAGCTTTTGTTACTAGAATGGATGCGAGGCGTGCCGGTTCCATTTCCCTGATGCGAGTTCCCGCTGACGGGTGATACATTGAGCCAAAGCGCAACAGGGGGCAATAATGCCGAGTCTTGATCTGGAGCAGGAGAAGTCATCGCAAGCCGCGGGCGCGCACGGGTCGGCGCTCGAAATCAGCATCAGCCGCCAGGACCTGCTGCGCGAGCTTACGGCTACGCAAAGCGTTGTCGAGCGCAAGACCACCATCCCCATCCTGTCCAATTTCCTCGTCGAGGCTGAAGACGGCCGCGTCACCATAATCGCCACCGATCTGGACCAGAGCATCCGCACCTCGGCACCGGCCAAAGTAAAAAAGCCCGGCTCCTGCACCATCCCCGCCCGCAAGCTTTACGACTACATCAAGCTTCTCGGCGACGGCGATATTTCCATCAAGTCGCTCGAAAATCACTGGGTTCAGATTCGCTCCGGCCGCTCCAACACCAAAATGGTCGGCATGGCCCGCGCCAACTTTCCCCAGGTACCCGAGTTTCCCAGCGCCAGCATCACCAGCATCCCGGCCGCGACGCTCAAGAACCTTATCGCCAAGACCATCTTCGCCATTTCGAATGAAGAATCGCGGTACACGCTCAACGGCGCTCTGCTGATTCTCAAAGCTGAATCCGTAGCCATGGTCGCTACCGACGGACACCGCCTCGCGCACATTGAAAAAGCCGGCGAAACCCTGGCCAACGTCAGCGGGGAGCGCAAAACCCTCATTCCCCGCAAGGCTTTGGCTGAGCTGCAATCGCTGCTCGCCAACAGCGATGCCGAAGCGGTCGAGTTTGCCGACGACGACCACACGCTCTACTTCCGCATCGGCCACCGCGTGCTCACAAGCCGCAAGCTCACTGGACAATTTCCAAACTACGAAGCCGTCATGCCCCGCGACAACAACAAGTTCGTCCTGGTGCGCAGCGAAGACCTCATGGCGTCCATCCAGCGCGTCGCGCAGTTCGCCGACGAGCGCTCAGGGGCCGTCAAGCTTCGCCTGGAGCAGAACGAGGTGAAGATTTCCTCCCAGTCCACCGAATCCGGCGAGTCGGAAGACACCATCGAAACTCCCTACAGCTTCGATCCGCTGATCGTCGGATTCAACTCCGCCTACTTGATTGACTTCCTCAAGGCAACAGGAACCACTGGCGAAGTCCGCCTCGAATTCAAAGATGCCCAGTCCGCCGGCCAGGTCCGCCCCGAAGACCCCGAAAGCGAATACAAATACCGCTACATCATCATGCCCATGCGCATCTGAGGCTGCTGCGCGCAGGGCGAACTGCTTTGCGTGGCCGTCCCCATCAGTCGCGGGACTCGCCGCCTTGGCACGCGCTTGATTCACACTAACTATCGGTTTCTTCGCAAGGTTCCCTGCAGTTCGAGGATCTGAAGCTGGACTTGCTTGACCTCTTTGAGGGTCGCGATCTGGCTGTCATAGATTTTGTAGCTAATTAAGTAGAACGCTCCCACGAAGAAGAGGACGCCGCTGCCGAATCGAAAGCTATAGGATCCTGCTGCGCCCAAGCGCCCGGGGTAAAAACTCCACAAGTACAGGAACATAGCGATGAACAGGATCGTGTATGCCGCGATCTTGTCCCAGCGAAGCGCGACTGCATGCTTGGTCAGTAACGCAGCTGTCTCTTCACGATAGGCCGCAAGGTTTTCCGGCTGCGGCAGGGCCGCAAGTAGGCGTTCGCGTAAGTCATTGGATTGCTGTGCCATATTTCACTCCTTGGAGAATCTGTTTCAATTGCCGTTTGGCGTAATGAATGCGGGATTTGACCGTGCCCTCGGAGCAGCCGACGACTTTGGCGATTTCCTGAATGGAAAGGTCCTGAAGAAAATGCAGGACAAGCACTTCACGGTGTTTAACACCCAGACGATTTAACGCATCGCGAATGGCGGTTGCATCATCTTCGTCGAATGATGGCTCGTCCGTGTTGAACGCATCATCAAGTTGTGCCTGTTCAGCCTTATCGCGCCTGTAGTCACGGCGAATACGATCGACAGCCGCGCCGTGAGTGATTGCGTAAAGCCAGGGTTTCAGAGAACCTGGGTCTTTCAACTTTCGAATGCCACGAACGACCTTGAGCCACACATCCTGCAGCACATCGAGCGCCGCATCCTGGTTGCCAATGAGGCTTGTCGCGTAATAAAGAAGAGGCCTCTCCATGACTGCGATGAGATCCGCGAAAGCATTTGGATCGCCGGTTTGACAGCGAAGCGCAAGCCACTCAAACTGGACCGGATCCTCACGTTCATTGGCCATTTTGTTTCATATGTCGAACCTGAGTGGCTCCAGGTTCAATTCATGTGAAGAAAATTTTCTAAGCCGCTGAGGCGTCACTCCGATTAACCAAGAGAGCGCAAGCGTACTGTAAGCTAAAAATTCTTCAGGCGCGAAGCGCGTCCGCCTGGACGGTTAGTCCTTCCAGGATCCCAGAGACCAGCGCCAACGGCAGCCCCACCACATTGAAATAGCAGCCGTGAATGCGTGGAATCCACCGCGCGGCATACCCTTGAATCGCGTAGGCTCCGGCCTTGTCCATCGGCTCGCCGGTAGCGATGTAGGCGGCAATCTCCTCGTCGGATAAGGTCAGCACGGTCACATGCGTCACCTCCGCTGCCGTCTCAACCCCGCTGGCTGAAGCCACGGCCACTCCGGTAATGACCTGATGCGTTGCTCCCGAGACCAGCCGCAACATGCGCGCGGCGTCCGCAGCGTCAGAGGGCTTGCCCAGAATCTCTCCATTCGGCGCGACGACCGTGGTATCAGCCCCGAGAACGACCGCAGACTCAGGCGAATCGATCTGCCCGAAAACCGCCGCCGCCTTTTCGCGGGCCAGCCGCGTCACGTAAGCGACAGCATTTTCCCCACGCCGCAAATCTTCATCAATGGAAGCCGGCATGACGGTGAATTGAAATCCAGCCTGCGTCAGCAGTTCCCGGCGACGCGGCGATGCAGAAGCAAGCACGAGCATAAAGCCAATTATGTCAAACTGCGCCGGAGGCGCGTGTGCCTGGACGGCCAGTCCCGAGCATAAGGTCGATTATTCCATGCGCGTGCCGGTGCGCGGCCCGTCCCCGGTGCAGACGCCCCATGCCATGCGCGGAGTGTTGTGCGCTAGACCATAACGCCCATCCGGCCCCAGCAGAATGATTCCGCCGTGCCCATTCAGCCGTTTCCGCAGATACGCAATCGCCTCCGGCGCAACTTCATCTGGCGAGCGCCCCTGCTGCACGCGGTCCGCAGCCCACTTGCCCAGAACCAGCTTCATGATCGGCTCGCCCCATCCGGTGAGTGAAACTGCGGCGCTGGCGTTATCGGCATAGCACCCGCACCCAATCAGCGATGAGTCGCCGACCCTACCCGGAGCCTTGTTCAGCGTGCCTCCGGTTGAAGTCCCCGCGGCGATGTGGCCCTCGCTATCGAGCGCGATTGCGCCCACAGTGTCGTGCGAATCAAAGTTGTCGCGCGAATCAGGTTCCGTCTCCGCCGACTTGTCATCGCCGCTGAAGCTAAGGTCAGGAAGTCCGGCCCGCTCCTTGCGCTGCGCCGCAGCCAGGTGCTGCCGCTCGCGCTCCAGCACCAATTCTGAATTATCGATCAGCTCCATTCCGTGCGCGTGCGCGAACTCCTCAGCGCCCGCGCCGACGAAGTAAACATGAGAACTCTCCTCCAGCACCAGCCGCGCTGCCTGAATCGGGTTCCGCAGCCGCTCCACGCAGGCCACGCCGCCGGCTCGCAGCGTCGCGCCATCCATCAGCAGAGCATCAAGCTGTACCCGCCCGTCACGGGTAAGAAAGCTGCCACGCCCCGCGTCGAACGTCTCGTCGTCCTCCATGTGCGATACGGCGGCCTCGACAGCGTCCAGTGCCGAGCCTCCACGCTCCAAGAGCGAATAGCCCGTCTGCAGAGCGTCAAAGACGCCCTGTTCGTGAGCCTCCAGCATATCGTCTGGAATCGCCCAGGCCCCGCCGTGGACGATGAGAATGGGTGAATGTGGCATAAGTGAACTTCAGAGTATATCTTTAATGACGCCCTTTTCCGCGTTTCACCTTCTTCGGAAACGGAGCCGATTTTTTCGACTGCTGCATGCTCTTCTTAGCCAGCTTTCCACGGGACTTCTTGAGAGAAGACTTTGGTTTAGCCGGATGCGTCGGCTTTGGAACACCTTCTGTCTCCTCATCCAGAATCGAAAACTGCAGCCGCTTTTGCACTGCATCCACGCGGTCCAGCAGCACCCGAACGCGTTGCCCAATCACGAACCTCCGGCCCCAGTGTTCGCCGATGATTTGCCGCGTATTCTCGCGATAGCTGTAGTAATCGCCGTCCATCGCGCCCAGGCTCTGGATCGGGACCAGGCCTTCGACGAACAGATCATCCAGTTCCACAAACAACCCGTACTTGGTCGCGCTCAAAATCATCGCACTGAAGTCCTCGCCCACGCGATCACGCATAAACTTCAGCTTCTTCCACTCCACCAACTCGCGCTCGGCCTCCGCGGCGCGACGCTCGTTATCGCTGGATTCCGTAGCGATGAGCGCCAGATCGGCCTCCGCAATCACTTCGCGAGCTTTTGCCGTTCCTGACCGCTGACCGCTGAACGCTGAACGCTGTCCATGCGGCTCCCCCGCCATCAGCGTCCCCCGTCCGCTGACGCCCGCTCGCAGCAGCGCCTTCGAAATGCGATGCACAATCAAGTCCGGATAGCGCCGGATCGGCGAAGTGAAATGCGTATAGCACGGAGCGGCCAACGCAAAGTGGCCTTCATTCTTTTCGCTGTAGTGAGCCTGTCGAAGCGAGCGAAGCATCAGGTACGAAAGAATCCGCTCCTCCGGCGTGCCCGCGATCTTTGCCGTCAGCTTCTGATACATCCGCGGCGTAATGGGAATATCTTCCGGAAGTTCATGCCGCCGCTGCGGCCCTCGCCCGCGACCTTGCCCACGCTGTTCGCGCCGTTCACCTCGCGTCTGAAATGTCTTCACCGGCAGGTTCCCAATCCCCAGCGAGTAGCCGAACGCCGCCGCTGTCTCCTCAAACTCCACCACGCGCCGCGGCTCCGGCTTTTCGTGGACGCGATAGAGCGACGGAACGCCCACGCCCTCGATCCACGACGCGACGGATTCATTCGCCGCCAACATGAACTCCTCAATCAGCCGGTGCGCCCAATTGCGCTCCGAGCGAGTGACGGACTTCATCGCTCCGAACTCGTCGAATTCAATAATCGGCTCCGGCAGGTCAAAATCAATCGAACCTCGCCGGTCGCGTTTGTGGTTCAGCACTTCAGCCAGTTGTTTCATGCGCTCAAAAGCCGGAACCAGCTCCGCAAACTCCGCCCGCGCCTCCGCATCGCCTTCCAGAATCCGATGGACCTGCGTATAGGTCATGCGCCGTGCTGAACGGATGACGCCCTCCGTCACTTCATACCCGGTCACGTTGCCGCTGGAATCAATGTCCATCAGGCACGACAACACCAGGCGGTCCTCATTCGGTCGCAGACTGCACAGGTCCGTCGAAAGCTCCTGTGGCAGCATGGGAATGGCGCGATCAGGGAAGTAAACGGAATTTCCGCGCAGCCGCGCCTCCAGATCGAGCGCCGTTTCCGGACAAACATAATGCGCCACGTCCGCAATATGGACCTGCAAGCGCCAGTTTCCTGTGCCCGAATCATGCTCCACCAGGACCGCGTCATCGAAGTCCCGTGCCGTTTCGCCGTCAATGGTCACAATTGGAAGTTGGCGGAAATCGCGCCGCGCCCCAACTTCGCTCTGGTCAAGATGAGCGACCTCACGCGCCTCAGCCAGCACGTTCTCCGGGAATATCCGCGGCAGATGGTGCTTGCGGATCACCATCTCCACGTCGATGCCGAAGTCTTCTTCGTGTCCCAGAACCTCAATCACACGCCCGCGCGCCGGTCGATCCTGCTGGGGCCATTGCGTAATCTCGACATCGACCACAAGACCCTCAAGATTGTTACTGTCATAGTTACGTATCGCCGCCGCGGCTTCTTCTCCGAGCACGCGATGCAGCGCAGTCTGCTGCGGTGTGGTCGAGGTCTCCGGAACCTCCAGCCCATGCGGAATGAGCACCGGCTGCGACATGCGCTCGTCGAAGGGCATCACGTAGTTCCCCTGCGCGCGGTCGCTCCGCGAATAATGGAAAATCCCAACCACCGTCGGGTTGCGGCGCGTGAGCACGCGCGCCACGCGGCCCGGCCTTCGGCCATCGGCACGCGGCGGAGCCAACTCCACCACCACCTGATCTCCCTGCATCGCTCCATTGATCTCGTTCGGCGGGATAAAGACGTCTTCGGCCACTCCGCGCTGTCGCTCGCCGCCGTTCCGGTCATTCGGGCGCACGAACCCGAACCCATCGCGATGCAGGTCCAGACGCCCCGCAATCAGGTTGTCATGCGATCCCGCACTTCTGGCAATTGACCAGCGGTCGCGCTCGGCTTTCACGAGTTGACCAGAGGCGGTTAGCCGGGCAAGATGCTCCTGAAGCAGGCGGCGCTCGCGGCCCCCGCCCAGCCAAAACTCGCGCACCAACTGCTGGAATCCGGCCTTCTGGCCCGGAGAGCGCTCGATGTGGCGAAGCAGTTCGCGGTCGGTCACGAAATAAGGATAGCTGGAAATGCAGCTAAGAGGGCTAATGGGCGGCGTGGCTAAAAGCCCGGGTAGCTGAGAAACGGTTCGCGAAAACGCTCAAAAAGCAAACGGCTCCAGATAGTCCGAAGCCGTTGCTCCAAGTGTTTGGTCTACAGATTACGCATGCGCCGCAGCCGGTGTTTTCACCGGCTCCGTGGTGGCCACGGAGTTGGCTGCCTTCGCTTCGCTGTTGCCGGGCTTACGGATGTCGATGCCGCCCTTGAAGAACGCGCCGTCTTCGATGG
>JBOGMA010000316.1:0-2578 GCA_050746465.1 Acidobacteriaceae bacterium | reverse complement strand
GTGCAGATGAACGGCATGGACTTTCGCCAGAAGGTGGGCCGGGCGCGATTTGGGTGAGGCGGCTCGGCCAGAGGCTGTCGTTTGTAAATGACAGTCTCTGGCCGGAATTCGCGTTGCGCTATTCGGCAGCAGGGATTGCCGCGTGGTGCGCCTGGAGGACGGCGGGCTGGAATTGCGGGTTGCCAAAGTTCCAGTAGAGGAAGGTGAAGTAGTCGGTCCAGTCGGAGACCTGCTGGGCGATGGTGTCGGTGAGTCCGTGGCCGGCGTCGTAGTTGACGCGGAAGAGAACCGGGCGTCCGCTGGCAGTGTCGGCCTCGAGGCGGGCGGCCATCTTGGCTCCTTGCCAGGGCGCTACGCGGGGATCGTTTGCGCCCGCCGTGACCAGGACAGCGGGATACTTTACTCCCGGCTTGACGTGAGCATAGGAACTCATGGCGTAGAGGGCCTTGAAGCCGGCTTCGGTTTTGACAGAGCCGAATTCCATGATGTTGGTGGGGCCGTTGGGACTGGTTTCAATCCGTAGCATGTCGGAGCAGGGGACGGTGTCAAGGGCTGCGGCGAAGAGATCGGGTCGCTCGGTGATGGAACGGCCGATAAGAATGCCGCCGGCGCTGCCGCTCCAGATGCCGAGGTGCGGAGTGGAGGTGTACCTGTTCTGGATGAGGTATTCGGCAGATGCGATGAAGTCGTTCCAGGTATTGGGCTTGGTGGCTTTATAACCGCCGAGGTGCCAGGCTTCACCGAGCTCGCCCCCGCCGCGGACGTGGGCCACGGCCACAATTCCTCCACGCTCCAGCCATGCCATAAAGCGTCGCGGATAGGCGGGCATGATCGCGTCGCCGTAGGCGCCATAACCGACGAGCATGGTGGGGGCGGAGCCGTTCCGGACGAAACCCTTTTTATAGAGGATGGAGAGCGGAACCATGGTGCCGTCGGCGGCGCGGACCGCAACCTCCTGAGCGACAAGGTTGGTGGGATCGATTGCGTTGGGCGGCTGGATGCGAGTGGCGACGGCGGTATTGGTGGCCGGGTCGTAATGGTAGAAGTCGCCGGGATTGGTCCAGGACTCAAGGCGCAGGAGCGCGCCGGAGACGTTTTGCGCGACGGAGATGCTGTCAACCTGCAGGTCAGAGGGCAGGGTGAGCATGTGCGGTTTTGCGTTGCGGCCGTAGGGAACGCGGATGACGCGGCCCTGGCCTTCCTGGATGACGCGGAGGTAGAGCGCGTCCTTAGCCTGATGAATGACATCGCTGCCGATAATGGTGCCTCCGCTGAACACGAGATTGCCGGGGGGCACGACGACTGCGGCTTTGCTGAGATCGGGGAGCGCGGCGTTGACCCGCAGGAGCTTGCCGTTCATGGTTCCGTCGAAGCTGACGAGGTAGAGGTCGTTTCCCTGAAGGGCCGCGTCAGTGATTTTGTCTTTGAGATCGGCGACTTTGGTCCAGCCGCTGTGGGTGACGAGAGCGGAGAGTGGGCCAACATAAAATTCGTGGAAGGTTCCGTCACTGGGCTCGACAATGGCAAGCGCAAAATTTGAGCCCGGAACCGGGGAAGCGAAGGAGAAGTTGTAGTCGGGGACCGGGACTTCGGGCGAGACTCCCTGGCCGAAGACCACTTTGTCCGCGGTGACGGGGGTGCCGAGGACATGGCTGTACTCCGTGGGACGGCGGTACTTGTCGACGGCGGGCGCGTCGGGAGCGAGGTCTTGAAGTTGGAAGTAGTAGAAGGTCGTATCATCGGGCGAAAAGTTGCCGCCTTCGTAGCGAGGTAGTTGCTCCGGCAACTCGCGTCCGGTTGCGGTTTCATAGATATGCGCGGTTTGCATTTCGGAGCCTCCAGCGGACAGCCCCGTTACAACATATTTGCCATCCTCGCTGGTGGTGTATTGATCGAGGGAGATGTGGTGGCCGGGCTTGCTCAGCTTTTCCACGTCGAGGAGCAGACGCTCAGGGCCTCCGCCGGTTTTGCGGACGTAGAGGCTGGCCTGATCTTCTTTGCGAAGGCGCTTGCGATAGAAGACGTAATCACCAGCCAACTGCACGTCGGTAACGGTGGCGTCCGGCGCGTTGAGGTAGCGCTCTATTTCCGATGCCAACTGCTTGCGGCCCGGAATGCTGTTGAGGACATCGCGGGTGTAGTCGGCCTGGGCGCGCATCCAGCCTTTGACCTCGGGTGATTTGAGATTCTCGAGCCAGCGGTAAGGATCGACGACGGTCTGGCCATAGTAATTGTCAGAGACGGGGCGCACGGCGGCGAGCGGCGGCTTTTTCAGGTGTGTTTGTGCCGGGGCCGGAGACGGTAAGCTCAGCAGAGCGATGAGGGCAAGGGGGAAAGGGAGGGAGAGGCGGGAAAGGCGGGAAAGGCCTGCTTGGACGTGCATGGCCGAGAGAATACACCCCAGAAATGAGAGTTCCAATCGTTACCAGGTTGTCAACTAGCGAGAACTTAGTTCATCGCTTCGGCTATTCCAAAACCATTTCAGGCTGTGGTTTGCCGGTGGTGGTGAGGACGATGGCGGCGGCGAGGATGAGTGCGCCGCCTAGCCAGGCGTCGGGGCCTAGTTTGTCACCGAGCA
>JBOGMA010000315.1:0-3320 GCA_050746465.1 Acidobacteriaceae bacterium | reverse complement strand
CCGTGTTGAACTGCACCAGTTTGATGTTCAGCTCATGAACCAGATTCGCCTTGTCATCCGCATTCAGCGAACTCGCATTCACCGCATCAATCAAGTCTTTTGTCTTGCGATACCCTTCCGCCAGTTGCGGCGCAATCTTCTCCGGGTTCGACGGCAAATACCCAAACGTCGCCGTCATCACATCCTGGTCAATGTCCTTCAGCGCCTTGGTCAGAAACGCCGTATCTCCATGCGCCAGCATCGCCATTCCCGGCAGCGTCGTATCAATTCCGCTGAAGAAATTGTCCCCCGGCTCCTGCCCCGCTCCGTTGCCCGCCAGCGGAACCCGCGACCCATACAGGTGATACCCCACAAAGTGCGGCCCCGGCAGCGCGCGATGTCCGCCGCCATACTGCGACTTCTGCTGACTCCAGCCCTGCCGCGCAATCTGGAAATACGACCGCCCCAGAATCGGATCAAACGTCCCTTCGGGAATCTCAACCTCGGCGCTGGGAGCATGATCCACCCACTGCCCCGTCACATAATCAAAAAATCGCACCGGCTGCCACTTGCCCGTCGCGTAGTCAAACATGCCCTTCGCCGTCACCGGAACAAACGGCACGCGCTCATACACGCGCATCGGAGACCACGGCCTCAGCCCATCGGCGATTTGATCCGGAAACACCTTCGGGTCGCCCGCCATCTTGAACGCCAGTTGCGCCGCCTCGCCCGATACCTGATGCTGCCCATGCCCATCCGTTATGTTGCCCGTAAACGTTGAGCTCACCACCAACGGCCTGTACACCCGCACCGCGCGCACCACGTCATACATCACGCGGTTCAGGTCCCACTTCTGCTCCGACTCCGCCTTGGTTTTCGAAAATCCAAAATCCGCCACGCGCGTAAAAAACTGCTGGCTGCCCGAATATTGGTCGCACAGCAGCAACTCATTCGTGCGAATCAGCCCCAGCGCGTCTTCACCGGCGTCGCCCATCGCATCCTGCCCGCCTTCGCCGCGCGTCAGCGTCACCAGCGCGGTGCGCTCGCCCAGCCCGCGCGACTCCATCGCCAGCATCCCGCCGTCTTCATCATCGGGATGCGCGATAATAATCATCACGCTCCCCCAGTGATGCAGCTTCTTCAGCGTCTGCGCCAGCCCATCCGCGCCGCGGTCTTCCGGCAGCGTGCGCGAGTTCGGCGACGCAACAAATTGTGTTTGCCAGGGCGTAACCTGCGCGCTCGCGACGGGAGCAAACGAACAGGCTAGAACAAGAAAAGGAAGGGAAACACGCGCTTTGAGGTTCATCGTGATGTTCTAGCCTCAGTGTACAATCCGGCAAGCGATGAGCGCCGAAAACATCTCAGCCGAAAGCCCTGCGCTTGAGCGCCGGCTCGGCCTGGGCAGCGCCATTTCGCTCAACATGATGAACATGATCGGCGTCGGCCCGTTCATCACCTTGCCGCTCGTCGTCGCCGCCATGGGAGGCTCGCAGGCGCTTCTGGGATGGGTCCTCGGCGCCATCATCGCGCTCTGCGACGGACTCGTCTGGGCCGAGTTGGGCGCTGCCATGCCCGAAGCCGGAGGCTCCTACACCTTCCTCCGCGAAATCTATGGACGCGAAGGCGCGGGCCGCTGGCTCTCATTTCTCTACATCTGGCAGCTTGGCTTCAGCGCGCCCTTGTCCATCGCTTCCGGATGCATCGGCCTCGCGCAATATGCCGCATACCTCTGGCCCGGTCTGCGCGTTTCCATCTGGCACATCCCGCTCGTCAGCCTGGTCGCCGCCGCGACATGTATCTTCGCCGTCGCGCTGCTTTATCGCAACATGACGGCCATCGCGCGCCTCGCCTGGATCATGACCGCTGGCGTCCTCGTCACCATCTTCGCCGTCATCCTCGCCGGCTTCACGCATTTCCATCCCGCCATGCTCGCCCCCACTCAGGGCGCATTCACTCTTCACGCCGGATTCTTCGAAGGACTCGGAGCCGCCACCCTCCTCGCCACCTACGACTACTGGGGCTACTACAACGTCTGCTTCCTCGGCGGAGAAGTCCGCGACCCCGGCCGCACCATTCCCCGCGCGGTCCTCTGGTCCATCGTCATCGTCGCCGCGCTGTATTTGTCAATGCAAATCAGCGTGCTCGGAGTAATCCCCGTGCATGAGATGACCCACGCCGGAGCGGCCAAACTCGCCATCGTCGCCGTGCTCATGCAGCAAACCTTCGGCCCCACCGCCGCCCGCATCCTCGCGCTGCTAGTCATGTGGACAGCCTTCGCCTCCGTTTTCTCGCTGCTCCTCGGCTACTCCCGCGTCCCCTACGCCGCCGCGCTCGACGGCAACTACTTCCACATCTTCGCCCGCGTGCATCCGCGCCACAAATTTCCCAACATCTCGCTGCTCGCCCTGGGAGCCGTCGCCGTCATCTTCTGCTTCTTCGATCTTGCCGTGGTCATCGCCGCGCTCGTCGCCATCCGCATCCTGCTCCAATACATCCTGCAGCAGGTCGGAGTCATTGTCCTCCGCATCAAGCGACCGCAAATGCCGCGACCCTTCCGCATCTGGCTCTACCCGCTGCCCCCGCTGCTCGCCCTCGCCGGATTCATCTTCATCGTCTTCTCCCGCCGCCAGGCCTCACGCGAACTCCTCGACGCGGTGTTTGTCGCCGTAAGCGGAAGCATCATCTACTTCGCCCGAGCCTACGCCCGCCGCGAGTGGCCTTTCCGAAGAAGACGGTCGATCGCAAATAGTGAATAGTCAATTCGAATTTTCATTCCGGGAGGCATGGGTGCCCCACATCTCGCTTTTGAGATGTGGGAGGGATGCGACCTAAACCATCTGCCCCATGGTGGCACGAATGGCAGTCAGATACTTTTCCGGCATCGCCTTCTTCCGCATTGCGCGGTCCACGCTTACATGCACCGTCTCGGCATCTGCCAGCAGCCTCTCTCCATCGCCCGAAACGCGCAGCAGCCGATACCCAAACTTGATCACGTGCGCCCGCAGCGCAGTCACCCGCGTCTCAATCACCACTTCATCGTCGTATCGGGCCGGCGACCGATACCGGCAACTCGCCTCAACCACCGGCAAATGGCAGTCATCAGCAAGCTCCATCTGCTTGTAGTCGTATCCAAGCTGGCGAAAGAACTCCACCCGCCCGATCTCGCACCACACAAAATAATTGGCGTAATACACCACGCCCATCTGGTCCGTTTCGGCGTAACGGACGCGCAGCTTCGTCTGAGAAGGTTCTGTCATGGTCGCGCCGCTTCTTCTGGATGTACTGCCCTGACTTCGGTGAAGCGCGCAAAATCTTGCGTGTTAAACGTGAGTATTCTCTCT
>JBOGMA010000314.1:0-2054 GCA_050746465.1 Acidobacteriaceae bacterium | reverse complement strand
CGTGTGGCGGAAACTCGCACGCGGCATCGAAGCCGATCTGCGTCGGATCCTGCGGCGATACGGCTTCATCCAATGATTCTGCCCGGCACAGATACAGACCCGGCAATCCGGCGGCCGCCGCTTCCTCGCGCCAGATCGCCGCGGTCGCCCTTGGGTCGGGCAATCCGCCCGCACGATAGACCAGAAACAGCGGGCGGCCCCGAACGCGAATGTAGCGTGGATCCCGGAAGGCCGGGAGGAGCTCGCGAATCATGGCCCGGTCGCCTTCGGGCGAATAATGCTGCGCCATGAGCACGTCCTGGCTCTGCCCGTCCCAACGCCGGGTCCAATTTTCGTTGGCCCAGCAGAGGCAGAAAGGAAACTCGGGTCGTTTCGAGGCGAGTACTTCGGTGAAAGGCCGTTCCAACAGTCGCTTGCCGTTGAACCAATAGTGGTAGTAGCAGAAGCCGTGTATCCCGTGCTGACGTGCCAACTCCGCCTGAGCTTCCCGCACCTCGGGAACGCGCAGATCATAGAAGCCAAGCTGCTCGGGCAGTTGCGGCTGGCAGTGAGAGTGAAACAGCCGCGTCGCTTCGACCACCCGAGTCCACTCGGTGAAGCCCTTGCCCCACCAGGCATCGTTTTCGGGAATGGGGTGGTATTGCGGCAGATAGAAGGCTATCGCCCGGACATCATCGGCCATCTGGAGCACCTCGGCCACGCGTCCACATTGGATTCAGTCCTGCCATTTCTCGAGATAACTTTCATAGCCGCGGCGCCAGTCGTCGTTGATAAAACTTCCCGAGCTCTCGTGAACCACCGAGATCGGCCAGGTGCCCATCCGCAGCCCCGCTTTCTCCGCCTGCCGGCAGAAATCGACGTCATAGAAATGGAAATCGAAGCGTTCGTCGAAGCGTAGCGACTTCGCGCCCAGAGTCTCGCTGCTCACGGCGAGGAACAGGCCGTCGAGTAGTTTGACAGGCTGTCCGGAAGGTCCGAACACGTCGATCGTATCCAGGGGGAGCCCGCGGCCGTGGCCTACGGCACCGCTGAGATTCTCCCGCCTATCGGGGGTCAACCGTTCGTCGAGGAACAGCCATCCAGGCTGCCGTGGGACCCGGCGGCGATTTCCGGCGAGTCCGATGACATCGAAGGCACCGAGACCCTGCCACACTTTGTCCGCCCAGTGGTAGTCGCAGAGATGAAGGTCATCATGCATGAAAAGGAGCGCCGCGCTGTCCTTGGCCGACTCGTCAATGGCTCTGTTGTAGAGCGCCGGCAGGCCGCGGTCGTTCTCGGGAAACAGCCGTATCTCCACTGCCGGGGGACGATAGAGCGACAATGACCTGCCAAGAGCGGTTTCGGCGAAGAATGCTTCCCGGCTTTTTCGAGTGGCGCAGACGATGCGTATCTTTTGGGGCTGGGCCACTGCCGCTGTGCGTGGAGTCGGCACTGGCGCAGAATCGGCGCTGGGCGGGCGCTGCAGCACGCGACCTCGCAATTGCGCATACATGGCCAAGTACCGCTCGAAGCCGGTTTGATCGTGCGCGATCTTCAGGGCATCGAGTATCGAGAAATCGCCAATGCTCAGCAGCTTCGCAAGGTTTGCGGGTGAAAGCGGCATCGACGCCGGATCGTAGGCTTTGACGACCCAGCGTCGTTGTGCCCAAAGCAAGAGAGTCGCCACCCGCTCGATGATGAATACCTTCAGCGGTGCGGTCGCGGCCCCATGCGCCACCGCGCGATTCAGCTCGATGCCGAGCGGCGTGAGGGACTCTTCCGCGAGCTGAAAGATGCGCTCGCATTGCCGCAGCCATTCGGACCAGAAGCCTGGCTTGGCGGCGAAGAAGTTGCAGTAGATCGTGTTGCTCGTCGAAGTGACGCTGCGCGCCATCTGGAAGCCGGGGGCAATCAGACTGGCGCACTGCTGCAGCGCATCGATGCACTCGCCGTGAGCGCCAATGGCCTGCTCCATGATGCTGAGCGGGAAGGCCATCTGATCGAAGTACGGAGAGAAGGCGATCACATCCGCCCCCGCGCCGTGTTGCTCGATGAATGCTCGGGCC
Organism: Acidobacteriaceae bacterium; assembly: GCA_050746465.1. GTDB lineage: Bacteria > Acidobacteriota > Terriglobia > Terriglobales > Acidobacteriaceae > Silvibacterium. The sequence continues at coordinate 9 of JBOGMA010000314.1, read as the reverse complement.
GCGCTTGCG
>JBOGMA010000313.1:0-8558 GCA_050746465.1 Acidobacteriaceae bacterium | reverse complement strand
GGTGGCCCACTCAAGCTTTGCTTGAGTGGGGACAAGCCTATTTCTTTCGAGGCGGAGTCAGTTCCGCCAGCGCCTTCTCCGCATCCTTGGCCTTCTTCCCATTAGGAAACGCCTGCAGATAAACGCTGTAATTCGCAATTGCCTCCTGCATTTTGTGCAGCCCGCGCGCGGACTCGGCCAGTCCAAACACCGCGTTGCCGTCTTCAGGAGCCACCCGCGTTGCCTCCAGGAAGCGGTCGTACGCTCCTTTATAGTTGTGGGCGGAAAGATAAAAATTGCCGACCTTCTCGTCCTTCTTTGCCAATGCGGGATCGTGAATATAGCCACCCTCGCCGTTTGAAATTCGCGCCTCGCTGCCCGCAGGCGCATTCAACCGATTCAGATCGAAATGGCTCGAAGATGAGCTGGAATGCGAATTCGCCGGAGGATTAGCCGCGTCCGCAGCCTTTCTCGACTTTTCTTCCGGAAACGGATTGGACTCCGCAGGCGGTGGCCTATGTTGATCAGCCTCGCCGGTTCGAGGAGCGCTGGACGTATCTGCAGCTTTCTGTGACTTGGCTTCGGGAAACGGATTGGTATCCTGTGCCTGAGGTGCAGGCTCGCAGTTGCTGCTGCCCTTCCACGGCGTACCGGATCCCTTTTTCGCGTTCCAACTGCAATTTTTTTCCGGCTGCGAGGAGGGCGCCCTGGGAGCTGGAGGAGGCGCATTCGGATTCGCCTGCTGCTGCTGCTGTGCCATCACCGGCAAACATCCCATCACCCCAGCGAGAACAATCCAATAAAACAATCGAAAATGGAATCTCCGCATCATTGCTTCTTTAAGTGTAGACGCAGCGGCGCGGTCAATGGATGAAGTCATTTCTCCGCAATAGAACACCAGGAAATCAGCTATACTCGCCTCGAATCGGTCATGTCGCTAATCATCCGCTCCTCCGCCATCCACGCTGCCGGCTGCTATACCGTCGAGCCCATCAAAAAACGTGCACGGGTTGTCGAATACACCGGCCCTCGCATCACCAAGGAACAGGCCGACGCTAAATACGAGCACTCGCCAACTACTTACCTGTTCGGCATTGGCGACGGCTCAAAGGTCATTGACGGCCACGGAATGGCCATGTTCCTCAACCACTCCTGCGACCCCAACTGCGAAACCGACGAAGTTCGAGGTCGCGTCTGGATCAAGGCCATTCGCAATATCGCCGCAGGCGAGGAACTCACCTACGACTACAACCTTTACGACGGTGACGACGACGAGGCCGTCTGCAACTGCGGTGCCGACAATTGCCGAGGTTCCATGTACTCGCCCGAGGAGTTGAAGCGAAGGGCACGAGCAGCAAAGCGGGCGGCGATGAAAAAGGGGCGCTGATCATTGAGGTTCTTCAGTGCGTTCGCTAGCCGCCATGGACGACGCCATCCACCTTGACCTTCGCGCACCAACGGCAAAACTGCACCTTGCGCTCAGGAACCAATTCTTTCAAATCCAGCTCAGCCCATCGATGAAGGCCAACACAACACGGCAGGTTTTTCAACCAACTGGACTCGTGCGATCGGTGGGGCCACAGTTTTCCAAGCGCCGCGGCGAGCGCCGCGTCGGCATTGTCTCAGGGCGCCAACGTCATTGCCTTCCGGCCTTTCTCGTGCCCGAGTCTACTACTCGACCCCTCTCACCCGATACAATCATTCTTTCGCATGGCATATCAGGTCCTAGCCCGCAAGTATCGTCCGCAGCGCTTTTCCGACGTCATAGGACAGGAGCACGTCACCCGCACGCTGCTCAATGCCCTCTCCCAGGGACGCACCGCCCATGGCTACATCTTCTCAGGCCATCGAGGCATCGGCAAAACCACCATCGCGCGAATTCTTGCCATGGCGCTCAATTGCCGGACCGAAATCGGCTCCGAGCAGCGCCCTACACCGGAGCCCTGCGGGATCTGCGATTCCTGTACTGAGATCCGCGCCGGCAACGCGGTGGATGTGATTGAAATCGACGCCGCCACCAACCGCGGTATCGATGAAATTCGTGAGTTACGCGACGCCGCCCGCTATCGCCCCGCGCGCGACCGCTTCAAAATATACATCCTTGACGAAGCCCACCAGATCACCGATGCGGCCTTCAACGCGCTGCTCAAGACTCTGGAGGAACCGCCTGAGCACATCGTTTTTATGATGGCCACCACGCAGCCCGAGGACATTCCCCAGACCATCCGCTCGCGCTGCCAGCATTTCAGTTTTCACGCGGTTAAATTTGACGACATTCTCGCGCAACTCCGCGATATTGCCGCCAGAGAAGACATCTCCGCCGAAGATACCGCGCTCGCGCAATTGGCCGAGGCCGGGGACGGTTCCATGCGCGACGCCCTGTCCATCATGGATCAGGCCATCGCCTCCGCCCCGCTCGAAAATGGCCGCCCGCATCTCGATGCAGGCCAGGTTCGCGAGCTGATGGGCACCGTTCCGAACGCCGTCTTCGAGCGCCTGATGGAAGCCATCGGCTCCGGCCAGACCGCCATCGTCATCGAGCAAATCAACACTCTCCTCAACGCCGGAAACAGCGCCTCCCAACTCGCTCGCCAGTTCGTCCATTACCTGCGCAATACGCTCATGGCCCGGATCGATGGCGAAGACTCCGAGCTGCTGCAAATTTCTCCCGATGAGCGCGCCCGCGCTGCCCGTTCCGCTGCCCTGTTCTCAGAAGAAGACCTCACCCGCTTTCTTCAAATCATGCTCCGTACCTTCGACGAGTTGAATTATCGGCAGGAACAGCGCTTCCATCTCGAACTTGGCCTTGTCAAGCTCGTCCACCTTGGACGATTGCTTCCCGTGGAAGAGCTACTCAGCAAATTCCCGACCTCGTCCGGAACTCCGTCTACTTCACAAGCGCCGCGCGCGCGCAGCACGGAAAGTCGCCCGGCGGCTTCGGCGGGATTCCCAACTCCACGCCCGTCAGAACCGCCCAAGCCGGCGTTCTCGCCCTTTGAAGCCGATCGTAATCGCAAAATCACCGGCGAAACCGGCGTTGCACCTGCCTCTTCCGCAACTGCGCCCGCACCTCGTCCGCCTACGCCGGTTGAAATCACTGCACTCGCAGCCGAAATCGCCCCCGTAAAGCTTCCTTCCGCACCCGTCTCAGAGCCTTCTTCTGATGTCACCGCGGGAGCGCTCGCGCTAGCCACCGAACCTGCCATACCCCAGAATCGACCCGCCACAGTCAGCCTGGACCGCATTCGCGATGCGGTAACCGCCGCCCTCGACGCCGCCGGACACAACACAGCCGCTGTCCTGGTCGCCAACGGAAAATGGGCTGAAACGGCAAAAGGGATCGAAGTGGAAGTAGCCCTGCGCAAGACCATGCTCGGCCTCACAATGAACGCTGAGGCCGAAAAAATCTGCCGCGACGCTCTGCGCTCCATCGGCGTATCACAAAAGCTTGTCTTCCTTCCCGGAGAAGGCGTATCCGGCGCGGGAGTGTCCTCCGCGGCCGCGCGACCATCAGGAGGCAGCATTCAGGCTGCGGCGCTCGACCATCCGCTCGTGAAGCAGGCGCAGGAACTCTTCCAGGCAGAAGTCCGCAGCGTCCTCGATTTGAGAGATAAAAAGTGAATCGCAAATAATAGAACCATAGAAGCGAGCGACCAGGAGGTATCCGTGGACCCTTTCAAAATTCAGGAAATGCTCGGCCAGGCAAAACAGATGCAGGAGCAGATGCAGCAAAAGCTCAGCCAGTCGATTGTGGAAGCCTCATCCGGCGGAGGCGCCGTGACCGTAAAGATGAACGGTAAGAAGGAAATCCTCAAAATCACCATCGACCCAGCGGCAGTCGCCAGCCTGAGCGGGTCCACTGCCGACGTGGAGATGCTGGAGGATCTTATTGCCGCCGCTTTTAATGAAGCCGGACGTCGCGCTGAAGAGCTCTTGAAGTCGAGCATGCAGGGAATGCTGGGCGGGCTCAACCTGCCTCCCGGACTATTCTAGAAATATTCGGATTCACTGCCTTGCCGGCGGTGCGGTCCTCAAGGGAAGCCGGGAGTTAATGATCACTCGACGGAAGTTTCTGGCAAATTCGGCAATGGCGGCGGTCTCCACTGCGGCTTTGCGCAGACCCTTGTTTGCCGGCCAGCAGAGCAGGCATACATTCCAGACGGCCCCTCCGAACACCCCCGGCCAGGCCCTTCTGCAATCCATGCGCAATGCGGCAGCCACAACGCCAGTTCGAACTACCAAGCTCACGGATACCGTTGTTCTGCTTCAAAGCGTAGGCGCAAACGTTCTCGCCCTGAACGGACCAGACGGCAAGCTCCTCGTTGACTCCGGCATGGCCACCGCCGTACCGCACCTGCTTGATGCACTTACCAAGATGGCTCCCCATCCGGTCAAGCTGCTTGTCAATACCAGTTGGCTCTTTGATCACACTGACGGTAACGCCGCCTTGAATGCAGCTGGAGCCTTCATCATCGGGCAGGAAAATATCCGCGCCCGCCTCTCCACGCCGCAGAAGATTCCCATGCTGAACCTGAGCCTCCCTGCCGCCCCGGCCAGCGCACTTCCCGAGGCCACTTTTGTCGACAGCGAGAAACTCTACACCAACAACGAAGAACTGGACCTGGTCCACGCCCCGAACGCCAGCACCGATTCCGACACCTTCATCCATTTCGTGAACGCCAACATCCTCCACGCCGGTGAAATGTGGTTCAACAAGGCATATCCCATTCTGGACACCAACAGCGGAGGAACCATCAACGGCTTAATCCAGGGAGTCGATCAGGTTCTTCAGCGTGCGGACGACCGCACGAAAAACGTCCCCAGCCACGGCAAGCCCGGCACCAAAGCTGATCTCGCCGATTACCGGCAGATGCTGGCGACTGTTGCCAATCGTGTTGAACGGGCTAAGATTTCCGGCCAGACGCTCGCCCAGGTCCTCACTTCCCATATCACCGCCGACCTTGACCCCCAGTGGTCCCACGGTGAGATGACTCCCGACATGTTCGTCACTGCGATTTACGATACGTTGTAGTCACGTTTAGAGGCCCTGCATTGTCCAGATTTGCGGAACCCATGGCGCGGCTCATAGAAGAGCTGCGCAAACTACCCGGCATCGGCACCAAAAGCGCGCAGCGGCTCGCCTTCCACATCCTGCGCTCCAGCTCCGAAGACGCGGAAGCCCTGGCAGAAGCCGTACGCGAAGTCAAAGCGCGTTTGCGCCTCTGCTCCATCTGCAACAACATCACTGACGTGGATCCATGCCTTTACTGCGCCAGTCCCACCCGCAACCAGCGTGTGGTCTGCGTTGTGGAAGAGCCCACTAACATTGCCACCATCGAGAAGACGCACTACAACGGCGTCTATCACGTGCTTCACGGCACGCTTTCGCCGCTCCACGGCGTAGGCCCGGAACATCTGCGAATCGGCAATCTTCAGAAGCGCGTAGAAGCTGGCGGCATTGAAGAGGTGATCCTTGCAACATCGCCAACGACTGAGGGCGAAGCCACCGCCCACTATCTGGCCGAAACATTACGCGATGCGAACACGCGGATCACCCGCATCGCAACCGGAGTTCCCGCCGGAAGTGATATCGAATATGCAGATGAAGTAACGATGACCAGGGCGATGGAAGGAAGGCGCACACTCTAGCGCATAGGTGTGCGGCTCAGATTTTTTTGACTGAAACGGAGATTTGGTTCTTTCTTTTTCTGAGAACTGAACTCTGGTCGCTAGCCTCTCAGCTTCGCCAGTAGATCCTGCGGATGCACGGGCTTGGCCAGAATCTCAAACTGGTGCCCTTGTCCTTGCGCTCGATCCAGAAGGTCCGCGGTTGCGGCCTGCCCGGAGAACAACAGAATCTTGCATTTGGGTAGTAATTCGCGAATCTTGATGGCCGCGTCAATACCGTTCAGGTCCGTCATGATGACGTCGCTGATTAGCATATCGGGCCGAAATGTCTGCGCCGTTTCCACGGCCTTCTCGCCGCTATAAACTGCTGTCGCTTCAAACCCGCTCTGGTTCAGAATGATGGCAAGCGTGTCTGCGATGACTCGCTCGTCATCGGCGACCAAAACCTTGGGCTTCACTGGAGTATCGGACATTCGCTCGTTCACATCACTTTCTTTGTTTGGACCCGCAACCTCATTGCTGCCCCCGAAATCGAGCACCCTTGGGCAAAAACGTTCCGCTTCTTTAATAATCTGCTTCTAACAGATGATACGCTTGGCACAGGGGATGCTTCATCCCCCTCCATCATAGCAACTTACAGGCTGTACCGGCGCGCGTCGCCCTGCTTTCTTTTCTGACCCGCGGCCCGTCCATCCGCTTTGATAATTCTTTCAGGAAGATTGGCCTATGAGCGAACCCATCATTCGCGCACAACAGGTGGAGAAGTTCTATTCTCAGCCCAGCGAGAACCGTATCCAGGTCATCTCGCCGACGGATCTCTCCATCATGCGTGGTGAGATAGTCGCCCTGCTTGGCCCTTCCGGTTCCGGCAAATCCACGCTGCTGCGCATGCTCTCCGGGCTTTCCCAGCCTTCGGGCGGACAGGTTTTCTGGCACGGCAAGCCCATCTCTCAAGTTCAGATCAACGTCTCCATCGTCTTCCAAAGCTTCGCTCTGTTCCCTTGGCTCACAGTCCAGGAAAATGTCGAATCGCCGCTCAAAGCCCGCGGCATGGCGCCCCAGGAGCGCCGCCAGCGCAGTCTGAAAATCCTCGACACTGTCGGCCTCGACGGCTTCGAAGCCGCCTATCCCAAAGAGCTTTCCGGAGGCATGCGCCAGCGCGTCGGTTTTGCCCGTGCCCTTGTCGTTGAACCAGAAGTCCTCTTCATGGACGAACCATTTTCCGCCCTCGACGTCCTCACGGCCGAAAACCTCCGTAGCGAACTGCTCGAACTCTGGCAGAAAAAGACCATCCCCACCCAATCCATTTTCCTTGTCACCCACAACATTGAAGAGGCCGTCCTGCTCGCCGATCGCATCATCGTGCTCGGGCGCAACCCAGGCCACGTTCGCACCGACTTCAAAGTAACGGCGCTGCCTCATCCCCGGGATCGAAAAGGGCCAGCCTTCACCCAGCTTGTGGACTACATCTACAAGGTCCTCACCCGCCCCGATGTCACTCCAACCATGCCCACGCTTACCCCGGGCCGGCGCATCCGCGACCAGCGCCAGATGCGCTATGAAATGCTCCCGCACGCGCGTCCCGGAGGCATCGCTGGTCTGCTCGAAATGATCATCGATCTCACAAACAAGGAAACGACCGGCCGCGCCGACATTTACCGCCTTGCGGATGAACTGGCCTTTGAAATTGACGACCTGCTTCCCATCGTCGACGCCGCTGTGCTACTCGGCTTTCTGCGAGTTGAAGAGGGCGATGCGGTTATTACGGACGCTGGCCGCGAGTACGCCGAGTCGGAAATTCTCCGCCAGAAGGAGCTTTTCCGCCAAGCCGCCACCGAGCATGTTCTGCTGCTCCGGCAGATCACTCGCGCCCTCGACAACAAGACCGACCACACCGTTCCCGAAGAATTCTTCCTCGACATGCTCGACGAGCAGTTCAGCGAAGATGAAACCCAGCGCCAGCTTGAAACCGCCATCAATTGGGGCCGCTATGCTGAGCTATTCGATTATGACGCCGCCCGCCGACGTTTCATCCTGCCGGAAACTGAGGAGTCCACCCAAGCGGTGGAGGAAACCGAGTGAACCTCCGCCATACCTTCTCGCGCGAGCTGATTGGCGAGCGCACCTGGCCGTTCTTCATCGATCTTGGCGTGGCCGCCGCGCTCCTCGCCGGCTTTTACGCCACGTTGTGGATCGGCAAGTTCTGGTTCAGCGCGGCCATTCCTGAAGTTGCGATCCATCGCGCTCCCTCATATCTGCCGCTGTACGCCTTCTACTCCACCGTCCGCATTTTCATCGCCTATATCCTCAGCCTGGTGTTCGCCATCGGCTACGGGTATCTCGCCGCCTACAACAAGCGAGTGGAAGCCCTGTTGATCGCCACGCTCGACATCCTGCAATCCATTCCGGTGCTCAGCTTTCTGCCCGGAGTCATGCTTGCGATGATGTCGCTCTTCCCTTCTCGCCAGGTCGGCATCGAACTCGGCGCCATCCTGCTCATCTTCACCGGCGAGGTCTGGAACATCGCCTTCAGCTTCTATTCCTCTCTCAAAAGCATTCCGCGCGAGTTGCGCGAAGCTGCCGACATCAACCGCTTCTCGCCCCTCCAGCGCCTTTTCCAGCTTGAACTGCCCTTCGCCACCATCGGCCTCGTCTGGAACTCCATGGTTTCCGTCGCCAACGGTTGGTTTTTCCTCATCGTCTGTGAAATGTTCCCCGTCGGCAGCCGCAACTTCCGTCTCCCCGGTCTCGGCTCCTACCTGCAAACCGCCGCCTCCAACGGAGACACCCAGGCCATGATCTACGGCCTCATCACCATGGTCCTCATCATTGTCCTTACGGACCAGCTCCTCTGGCGGCCGTTGATCGCCTGGTCCGACAAGTTCAAATTCGAAAACGTCGAAACGACGGAGCGCGCTCGCTCCCCCATCCTCCACATCATCCGCAACTCC
>JBOGMA010000312.1:0-1631 GCA_050746465.1 Acidobacteriaceae bacterium | reverse complement strand
GTCGCCAACTTGCAGAGTTCGGTCCTGGCGCAGATGCACAAGGTCCAGCACCGTAACAGTGTTGCTGCCGCTGTTGGTGATGTAAGCGAATTCGCGGTAGTTCGCAGGATATTGTGGGAAGTGGTGCCGCCGGCACCCGGCGAGCAAAAGCGGCAGCAGCGCGGCTGCCATGATCGAAAGGCCGCTGATCCGGTGTCGCTTCTTCTGTTTCGCCGAGGGCATTTCAGCGAGCAACGGAGGTAGCTCCGGCAGGCTCAGTGATTTCGATTCCGTGCGGCACGTTGCGGCCCAGCACGGCGGCGATTTGCGTGGCCTGTTTCATCAGATCCACAAACTGCTCGGGATAGATGGACTGCGCGCCGTCGGAGAGGGCCTTGTCGGGTGCATGATGAACCTCGACGATGAGGCCGTCGGCACCGACGGCAACCGCAGCGCGTCCGAGCGGGATAACTTTATTGCGCTTGCCGGTTCCGTGGCTCGGGTCAACGATGATGGGAAGATGGCTGAGTTGCTGAACGGCGGGAACGATGCTGAGGTCAAGCGTGTTCCGGCAGTGGTCGGCAAAGGTGCGCACGCCGCGCTCGCACAGGATGACCTGGTAATTGCCTTCGCTCATGATGTACTCAGCGGCCATCAAAAATTCTTCGAGAGTCGCGGCCAGTCCGCGTTTCAGCAGGACGGGCTTCCGCTTGCGCCCGGCAGCCTTCAGCAGGGAATAGTTCTGCATGTTGCGCGCGCCGATCTGGATCACGTCTGCGTATTGGTCGACCAACTCCAGCGCGTCATTATCGATGGCTTCCGTCACGATCCGCATTCCGAACTGCTCGCGGACTTCGGCGAGGATGTGCAGGGCTGATTCGCCCAATCCCTGAAACGCATAAGGCGAGGTGCGCGGCTTGTAGGCTCCTCCGCGAAAGAACTGCGCGCCGGCCGCGGCGACTTGCTCGGCGGCGGCAAAGGTCTGGTCGCGGGTTTCCACCGAACATGGGCCGGCGATCATCGCCAGGTCGCGCCCGCCGATCGTGGCATTCGTCCCGGGAAAGGAAATGACGGTGTTCTCCTGCTTCACGTCCCGGCTGACGAGCTTATAGGGTTTGGAGACGACGATGACTTCCGCAACTCCGGGAAGCTCTTCGAGAATGGGAGCCTCGACCGATCCCTTGTTGCCGGTAATGCCGATGGCGGTGCGCTGCGCTCCGGGCAGCGGATGCGGGCGGTAGCCCAACCGCTCAATGTACGCACATACCGACTGGATTTCCTCCGGAGTCGCGTGCGGCTTCATGACGACGAGCATGCTTGGGGCCTTTCTTCTTAAATCTCAGTGTAGCGGGTGATGCAGGGCGGGGCAAAAGGAGCAGGAAGATGATGCGCGGCATCAACCGCGCGCAGCCAATTGAGCGGCAAGACGCTCGCGGCCACGTTTCTTGGTGTCTTCGGCGAGAGCGCGCATAGATTCCGGAGTGATCTCGATACCCTCGCCGCGAGCCAGCGATGCGTCGGCTTCGTCAAGCGACGCGAGAAACTCGATTCGCTTCCGCTCGCGTTCTTCCCATAGGGCGAGCGCTTCCTCAACCGCTTCTTCTTCACGGTGGAGTCGTCCGCTGGCGATTGCCTGACGGACGAAGGCCTGC
>JBOGMA010000311.1:0-3624 GCA_050746465.1 Acidobacteriaceae bacterium | reverse complement strand
GCGCTTATCGACGGACCGACGAATCGCGAATGCGGAGGAAGAACGACATGTTTAAACGAATCAGACGTCAAAGCTTTGGTCTGATCCCTTGTTGGGGGGCGGCTTGCCTATTCATTTTAATTTCCTTCTGCCCAGGCGCACTTGCGCAGGTGGATCAAGGCACGATTACAGGCGTGGTGCAGGACAACTCCGGTGCGGTCATTCCGAATGCACAGGTAACTCTGACAAACACGGACACCGGGCTGGTATTGCAACGGCGGACGAACGGCAGTGGCGTCTACGTTTTTTCGCCGGTCAAGATCGGCAACTACAAGGTAAGCGCCAGCGCGCCCGAGTTCCAGACCACTTCGCAAGAGAATTTGCACCTGGATCTCGGGCAACGCCTGGACGTTGTGCTGAAGCTGCGGCCCGGGTCCGTAACCCAGACGGTAACCGTGTCGGGCGCGCCACCGCTACTCAAAACGCAGCAGGCCTCCGTCGGACAGGTCATCAGCACGCAAACCATCAATGACACGCCTCTGAATGGGCGCAACTGGGTGTACATTGCGCAATTGACGGCCGGAGTCGCGCCTCCGTTCGGAAATACTCGCGGCAGCGGCACGGGCGATTTTGTGGCCAATGGACAAACCGCCGAGCAAAACAACTTCATTCTTGACGGCGTTGATAACAACACCAATCTGGTGGACTTCCTTAATGGGTCGAGCTTCGTCATGCGGCCCCCGCCTGATGCCCTCGCCGAATTCAGCTTGGAAACGAGCAATTTCAGCGCCGAATTTGGACACTCCGCCGGCGCGGTAATGAACGCGAGCATCAAATCAGGCACAAATGCGATCCACGGAGACCTGTGGGAGTATTTCCGTAATACCAATCTTGACTCCCGCGACTGGGATGCTACGACGATCCCTCCATACCATCAGAACCAATTCGGTGGCACTCTCGGCTTGCCGATCTTGAAGAATCATTTGTTCTACTTTGGCGATATCGAGGCGAACCGCATTTCAATCGCCAACCCGGAGACCACCACTGTGCCTACAGCGCTGATGCGGACGGGCAATTTCTCCGAGTTTCTGAATACCAGCCTCAACAACCAGGGCGTACCGGTCCAGTTGTACGAGCCAAACTCGGGCGGAGCCCAGCCGCTTGCATGTAACGGTGCGAACAATGTGCTCTGCCAGAATCAGATCGATCCTGTCGCACAGAACGTCATCAACCTTTATCCTCAACCTAACTTCGGAGTTACGGGGCAAACCTACAATAACTATCGCACCAATGTGGGCCGCGCGGATGACACAATCCAATGGGACCAGCGAGTGGATTGGAACATCAGCCAAAAAGACCAGGCCTATGCTCGTTACAGCTATGCGCATGAAATCATCAATCACGGGCTGCCTCTTGGCCCCATCCTCGATGGAAGCGGTTTTGGAGGAAAGACCGACACAAATCTTGCGCAGAACTTCATGTTGAGCGAAACCCACATCTTTTCTCCGACGCTCGCGAACGAGTTCCGCTTTGGCTACAACTGGATTGCTTCGCAATATCACCAGCCAAATGAGGACAATTACACTTTGGCTGCTTCCCTCGGGCTGGGTGGTCTGCCCAATAACGGCCCCGGTTTAGGAGGAATCCCGCTCGGCTACTTCGATGGTTCCATCGGGATCAACCAGTGGGGTTCGGTGGGAACCCAGGATGAAGCGCAGAATGTTTATCAGATTCTGGACAACGTAACCCGCACGATCGGCAATCACTCACTGAAGGCCGGCGTGTCGTTCGAGGCAATTCGAGTTTTTGACCGATACGCGGCGGCGCCGCTGGGCCAGTATTTCTTTAACGGCCAGTTCACCGGAAAGGTCGGGAGTTCCATTCCGACCGGCGCCGGAACAGCGGATTTTCTCATCGGGCAGATGCACCAGGCCGATATTTGGACGAGCCCCAACATCAACGATGCCCAATGGTATGACGCAGCCTACGTGCAGGATGACTGGAAAGTTACGCAGCGCCTGACACTGAATCTGGGAGTTCGCTATGACCATTACGAGCCTTACAAGGAGATCGCCGGAAACCAGGCAAATTTCATAGCCACCGGCAATCTCGGGATCGGTACTGGTACTGGAATTTATGAGTTGCCCAGCCGGTCGCGCAATCAGGACCTTGGCGCCCCATTTCTGGCTGTGCTCGCCAAAGATAATGTAACCCTGAAGTACGTCAGCAACGATCGGCTCGCCAGTGGACAGAGCTTTAATTTGGCTCCGCGCATCGGCGTTTCCTTCCTGGCAAGGCCGGATACTGTGGTTCGCGCCGGATTCGGCATCTTCTATGGCGGATTGCAGAGCCAGGGAAACACCAACCTCGGCACGAACTTCCCGTGGGCGAATGACGTGTACCTATACGCGCCGAGTTGCCAGAGTGGAAACTGCCCGTCACTGTCGTCGGAAGGAATCAATCTGGAGAATGGTCTGACGGCCAAGACTAACGTCGGGCTACAAAACTTCGTCGCTAATCCCGGGCTTCATGCCATTGATCCTCACGTCATGACGCCGTACACGATAGACTACAACCTGTCAGTACAGCACGCCATTACGAACAATTTGAGCGGGACCATCAGCTACGTCGGCAATGGATCGCGGCACCTCCCGCTCTACTACGATCCGAATACGATCCGCGGCTTATTTGCTCCAGGCGTTTCCACACAGCAGTACCAGCCGTTCCCGGATCTGGGTGGAATCGGTACGATCCATTTCGGCGGTATCAGCAACTACAATTCGCTCCAGACAAAACTGCAAAAAAGAACCTCGCACGGCCTCACCTTTCTTGCCACCTATACCTGGGCCCATGCTCTGGACGACACCAGCGACGCGGGCGGCCTCCAGACGGCAGTCGGCGATCGCAACATGGCGCTGATTCCCTATACCCAGGAGTACACCAATTCCCCGTATGACGTTCGCCAAAGATTTACTCTCAACGGAAATTATCAACTTCCCTTTGGAAGAGGGCGCGCTTTTCTGAACCAGTCGCGCTGGAAAGATGAGGCCATTGGCGGGTGGGCTACCAGCCTGACCTTTGTGGCGCAGACGGGTACTCCGTTCACGGTCTATCCCAGCATTGGCACCGCAAACGGTGGCAGCGCAAGAGCGATTCTGGTTGGGGATCCGTATGCCCCGGGAGGAACTCCGGACACAGAAAATAATCCGAGCCTTACATCTTGTCCGACACAAGTAAGAACCAAAGCCAACTGGTATAACCCGTGCGCATTCCGAAATCCACTGCCTGGAAATCAGATTACGGGTTCCAATGTAGTCACCAGTGGGCAGGCTGCTGTCGCATACCTGGGCGGCCGGTCGAACTTGCTCTACGGTCCCGGATACAATACCGTGAATATGTCGCTGTTCAAGAACTTCGTCACCTTCCGCGAGCAGTACCTGCAATTCCGCGCGGATGCATTCAACCTGCTGAATCATCCTACATGGGGCAATCCATCCAATCAGGGAATCGGGCCACAAGGTGGGCAGATCACGGGCGCAAAGTTCTTCCAGAACAACACTCCCGATGCACGCTTCCTTCAACTCTCACTGAAGTACACCTTCTGAACAAACAGCCGGGGAGGGGCGGAGGAGAAATTCTCCGCCC
>JBOGMA010000310.1:0-4513 GCA_050746465.1 Acidobacteriaceae bacterium | reverse complement strand
GTCCGGCGCCCGTCGCCGCACCCGTTGCCGGAGCGCTCGTCGGAACCGGCTGCGCTGGCGGCTGGTAGGCTTCCAGCCGGAAAAAGACCGGCGTAATCTCAAACGGCATCTTGTCGCCCGGATTGATTATCGTCGGCGCCTTCGTATGCATTTGATATACCTTGTCGTCCCAGGGATCAATCCGCAGATTGCTGTTGATGGGCAGCGCGGCGACCTGATTGAGATTTTCAGGGTTCAGTCGAGGAGAGCCATGCATCAGCCCGGAAAGCCACGGCGTCCCATCCGGACGGAGCAGCGAATCCCCAAGGCGCGGAGTGAGCAATGCCGTGAGCGCCTTCTGGCGAGCCCCAAGCTGTTCAAAATAGAGTCCGACTTCGCCTGATTTCGGCGCATAGATTGATGCGTTGAACAGCTCGACAGCCTTCTTCGCCGCAGCCGCGTCGTCAACTTCCGTGTGGTTCATGCTAATGCGCTGGAAGGTCGCCTCATCCGGAAACAGCAGCCGGTCATTGAACGCATAGCGCGTATCAATGTGATGTCCCAGCACAATGTGCGCCAACTGGAAGCTCAGAACGGCTGCCAAATCAGCTTCTGTAGGCAGCGTATCGACCAGCCCCTTGCTGATCAGGATCGTATTGCCTACAGCCAGCGACTCCAGCGGAGTCGTCAACAGCACCCGGCAATGGATATCGCTGGGCAGGTTCAGCTTGCTGCCTATGATGATGTTGTTGGCAACTTGCTCCAGAACCTTGTCAAAGTCGCTCGGGGGCGCCAGCAGACCGGCCTGCGTCAGGCGGTCCAGCACGTTGTCCTCCGCCTGCGTTATCCACTTGCGCTGCGCTTCCAGCGGGCTTACATCCTGCGCTTCGCCGCTCTGGTCCTGCGCATTTTCTACCTCAATCGACTCGTTCGTCGTTTCCTTCTGCGGCAGCTTCAGCGAATAACCCCAGAAGTAAGTCTGCGCCCGCATGCCCGTTGCCTTGCGGTCTGCGCTATGATGCGTCTCCTCCACGTAGATCGCCGTCGGCAGCCACTCGTCCGGCTGCACGTTGGTCCGCCAGCTATCAAAGTGGAAGTAATGGATCTGGTCGCCCTCCGAATAGTGCTTCCCTTCGGTGAAGGTGCCGTTGAAGCGAACAATGTTCCCGGCCTGGTCCTCGATCCAGATGCGCCCGAAGAACCGTCCCGGTCCGGCCACCGCCGGCTTCGGCCGCACATCGAAAACCCACGTGCGGATCGACCCGAGAAACTCGCGCCGCACATACGTGAAGTCATAATGCTGGCGATCGAAATTCACCGGGTCCATGAACATCATGTCCATAAAGCCGGTTTGCGAATAACGAATATTGAAAACCTTCGTCAGGTCGCCCAGATACTTCTTCGTGCCGCCGAAGAAGCCGTGATGGCTCGCCCGCGGATCGTAGTCTTCCGCCGTGAAGGCCTTGTTAAAATCCACGCGCGCAATGCTGTAGTCATCGCTCACCGGCACCGCGTAGAGCCTCGGGTCCGGTCGCATATTTTGAATGTAGGTCTGCACCACCGGCGTGCTTTTACGGATCAGCGCCACCGTGACATGCTCCCGCGCAATCGCCCGGTCAACAAGCTGCGCCTGCTGGGGCGTGAGCGGCACGACGTGCACATTTTCTCTATGCCGCTTGGCATGAGCCACACTTACGGTCAGGACCATGGCCAGACCAAGGGTCCAAATCTTGCGGAAAGGCATTCTCCAGGCTCCTCAACTGCTCAAAACAAAATCTACAAAACGCTCAAAAAATGTTACAAAAACTCTACGCCAACTGGAAGGTAACGTGAATCACCGTTACTTCATCCACCGGATGACCATCCCGGGTAGCTGGTTTGAACTGAATCTGACGCGCCGCGCGTTGGGCAAGCTGGTCCAGGCCGTATCCGAGGCCGTTGACCACCCGCAAGACCTCCACCTGTCCAGTCGCCGTAAACCGCACCCGCAACGTCACGTCACCCTGTATCTTCAGCTTCCGCGCCTCTTCCGTATAGCCGGGACGGGGCTTTGAAATTAGCACGAGCGGCGTCGAATGGGCCACTTCCTCTCGCTTCCGTACCGGTGCGGCCTGCCCGAAACTCGCGCCAAATCCGCTCTTCTCCACCGCGCGGCCCGTTCCACCGGGCTTGCCGGTTCCCCCTACAACGCCATGCGAAAAGCCTGCCGACGCCACCGTACCCCGGGTATCACGCCCCCCGGCCACGCCGTTCACAACTCCGGAGCCAAAGTCCACGCCATGCGCCGAGCCACGCCGCGCCGCGCCTGCCCCCGGATCACCCACACCCGGTGATGCCTGGAAGGACCCAACAGCGGCAATGGTCGCCGGACGATTCGCATTTGGATTCGGACGGACCCCATTCGGGTCCCCAAAACCCCCTGTCTTAGGAGACGGGTGGGATTGATTGTTGGCCACCAGCGTCGGATGCGTGCTTGAAAACATCCCCACCTTAGGTTGCGGTGGAGGGGTCACCCGCTTCGGAGGTGCGGCTTCAAGATGAGGCGCCTCCTCCGGCATCTTTATCTCCGCCATCTTTGGCGGTTCCACCACCGGCTTCGGCTTCGGCAACTCAATCTTTGGCGGCTCAAGTTGAACCTTCGGCGGCGGCGCATAAACATGAATCTTCGGCACTGGCGGCGGAATCGGCTTCGGCTGCTCTGTTGGGAAGATCAGGATCGAGCTGTTGATCTGTTGCTTTTTGACCTCATGTGCTCCCGCAATGCTCAAAAGTACTGCAAGGCCAAGAATGGCCGCATTCGCCGCGAGACTGAACCCGAAAGAGCCGTAGCGGCCCTTCTCGACGGGAAGAAGCCCCAGATTCGCGTGATTTAGTAAATCATTGTTCGACATAAAATCTGTTTAGATGTAATCATCCCGCCTTCGGGAAATCTCCCAAACGGACAAACGCCGCAAATCGTTTTCGTAGCATTCCAACTTCCAATTTGCGGAGCCCGATCTTAGCGCGTTCTAAGGACGTCGTGCAACAGCAATGCTGACCGCTCCGGTAAAGTCTCTACCAAAGGAATCAGGCGGATAAACTACCCATCCATGGGTTGACGAACCCGGTTCAAAACCACGGCCCCCGCCACGCTGTGGAAATCATGGATGGCATTTGAACAGTGTCAATATCCTAACCCTTTTTCCCGCTGGCGAGAAGGTAAACTTATGCCTCTTTTTCCCGCTCATAATATCGCCTCTGGTGCACAACGTAACCTTTACCTCGTTTCAATTGCCATAGGGGTATTTTTTCCACTGCTTTCCTGTTTCACTCAATCATAAGGAAACCGTTTACAATTCAGTTCTGCGCCAATTGCGCTCCGCGATTGCGGCGCAATGGAAAAGGAGACCCCTTTGCGAATCTTCATCACCGGCGGTGCCGGGTACATCGGTGGAACCGTTGCTCAACTGCTCCTCGACCAGGGTCATCAAGTCGTCATCTACGACAACCTCTGCCACGGCCATCGCTCCATGGTTCCCCGCCACGCCGAATTCATTGAAGGCGAGCTCGCCGACCGCGCCGCGCTCGAAAAACTGCTGCACAAGGGAATAGACGGCGTCATGCACTTCGCCGCTCTCATAGAGGCCGGCGAAAGCATGAAACACCCCGAAATTTACTTCCGCAACAACAGCGCCGCCACCCTCAGTCTGCTTGAAGCCATGCTCGCCTCCGGCGTCAACCGCCTCGTCTTTTCCTCTACCGCCGCCGTCTACGGTGAGCCGGCCTCCACGCCCATCCGCGAAGACGCCGCCCTCAAGCCCACCAACGCCTACGGAGAATCCAAGCTTCTCGTCGAGCAGATGCTCGAATGGCTCAACCGCATCCACGGCTTCCGCTACGCCAGCCTCCGCTACTTCAACGTCGCCGGAGCCATTGACGGACGCGGCGAAGCACACGAGCCCGAATCCCACCTCATCCCGCTCATCCTGGACGTCGCGCTGGGCCGCCGCCCCAGCATCAAAATCTTCGGCCAGGACTACCCCACCAAAGACGGAACCTGCGTCCGCGACTACATTCACGTCCACGATCTCGCCCGCGCCCACCTGCTCGCCTTCAACGCCCTCAAAGACCGCGACCGCCTCATCTACAACCTCGGCAACGGAGTCGGATTCACCGTCCGTGAGGTCATCGAGTCGGCCCGCCGCGTCGCCGGCCACCCCATCCCCGTCATCGAAGAGCCACGCCGCCCCGGCGATCCCGCCGTCCTCATCGCCAGCTCCGAAAAAGTCGGCCGCGAACTCGGCTGGAAACCTGAATACACCGACCTCGACCGCATCCTCCAAAGCGCCTGGAAATGGCACCAGCAGCGCTATTTACAGAAACGTGGCTGAACCGTCACTCGCGATAGCCATACTGGGCGATGACGGATCCATCTTTCTTGTTGAGAAGAACAACCGCGGCATGACGCGAGCGGAGCGTGAAGTGAATCTCGGCGTCCGTCGCCTTGTCGCGCAGGTTGATGGGCGTGTCGGCTGCGTCCTCTGATGCGAAGATG
>JBOGMA010000309.1:0-1656 GCA_050746465.1 Acidobacteriaceae bacterium | reverse complement strand
ATGTAGCCTTCGCTCGCCAGCTTTCCCTTGAGCGGGCGATAGAAGGCGCAGAAGGTGCAGTATTCCGTACAGAAATTGGTGTAATTGATGTTGCGGTCGATGATGTAGGTGACCACGCCCTCGGGGTGCAGCTTGCGGCGCACCGCATCCGCGTCCATTCCGAGACCGATGAGGTCGTCGGAGCCAAAATAATCGAGAGCTTGTTCGCGCGTGATCGGCATAACTAAATTCTAGAAGAGATTGGATGCCGCTGGCCAGAAGATCGGTCCAAATCCCCTGACCGACCTTGGGTTCTATACTGCCGCAGCGCTTTTCGCGGCGATTCCGGGCAGCGCTTTGAACAGAGGCGCCAGCATTTCAGGCGTAGTGTTGCCCATGGTTGCAATCTGCCCCCATCCTCGGTTCCTCAGGTAGGAGGAGTCGTGCGCAATCTGGTATCCGGCCTCGAGGCATCGCTCCGCAAATTCCGGGCCCGGCAGGGTAAAGGTTGTGATATTCGGCGCGGCGATTGAATCATCCGCCAGCGGATCAATTCCCGCTGCTTGTAAAGTTCTGCGTACCTGTTGGCCGAGAACGCAGTATTGACGCAGGCGGCGCGCCACCGCTTCCTCTGTCGCGTAATTCATTTCCAGCGCCCGCGCCAGGGCAAACAACAGCGGCGAAGGAACTGTTGTAAGGGGTCCGCGTGTCACGTACATACGCAGCAGGTCGAACGAGGGGCACAGTGTTTGTCCCGCCAGTAGGTTCCTGCATCCCTCGCTCAGGTACACAAATCCCAGGCCGGCGAAAGAGCCAAGCGCCTTGCCGGAGACTCCACTGGCCATCATCAGATTTCCCGCTTCACTGGCAATTCCGGTTGCGCCCAGGCTGCTCACGCAGTCCAGCGCCACGCCGCAGCCGGTATCTCGGGTCAGACGCAGCAGGCGTTCCACATCGTTCAGCACTCCTGTGCTGGTTTCCAGATGAACAGCCCATAGCCAGGCGGGGGCGCGGTCAAGCGCATTTTCAATTGCGGTGAACGACCACGGCTCACCCCAGCGAAACCCGGCTTGCCGGAAACGCAGGCCGGCGCTCTCCGCCTGGTTCGCGATCCGCTCCCCGAATTCGCCGTTGCAAAGGACCAACCCTTCCCGTTCTCCAAAAATCGCCTTCAAATTCGCTGCGACGGCGTCGTTTGCGAGTGTTCCGGCTCCGGGAAAGATGACCGCTTCCATTCCTGGGATCAGCCCGTTCAGCATTCGCCGAACCTCTTCAAAAGCTTCAGTGAATGCGGCGGAGCGGTGGGAAACGGGGCGCGACGACCAGGCATCAACCACGAGCGGATGAATCGACACCGGACCTGGCATGAGACTGACCGGCTCTCGCTCCTCCGTTATGCGGCTCCAGTGTCGCTCATGCAGGCGAAGGCGTCTCCTATTCGATTCCGCAAACGGCCCGGAAATGGGCATCGCCATCGGAATGAAGGCCGCTTTACCTTCCGGGACAGCCGGTCCCAGAGCGGAGAATCCCATTTTTCTATACATGGGCTCACGTTCCGAAATTCCGGAGATTAACAAGTGAGAATGCCCTTTCGAAACTGCATAGCGATAGACCTGCCATAGCAAGCCCGCCAGGACCGTGCGTTTTCGCTTTTCTTGCGCAATTGCCAAAAGCCGC
>JBOGMA010000308.1:0-7649 GCA_050746465.1 Acidobacteriaceae bacterium | reverse complement strand
GCCATTATCTTTACGCAACTCTTCGCTCTCCTGGGGACTGTCGTTAACGTACACGACTACGGTATGCGGCTAACAATGCCGATGTCAAGATAACCCTTATATATGCGCTTGTCTTCAAATTCTGCCGCTCCGGGCCTGAATCCCGAAACATTTTTACAAGCGCCTTTTTCCTTGACAAGCATGGAAAGCGGGAACTAAATTCTTCCGGTAACGTACACATCAAGGCTTCAGGATATGAATAGGATACGTGAACGTTAACGACGTGGGTTTTGCTCTTACGTACCGCGCCAGGTTTGGGGCATCGCCAACGAAAGTCTGCAGGGCCAGTACAGAACCACAAATCGGTCAGGAGACAGTCTCAGTGAACAAGTTTCATCGCGGCTTCAGCGCCCGAAATTGCGCTTTTTTGATCATCTTCTCTATCGCCAGCCTGCTCTCGACACGGCCTGAGGTTCAGGCCCAGGTCAATCAGGTGGGTCAGCGGCCTTATCTTGGCTGGAGCACCTTCAGCGAGCAGACAATCAACGGAGGCTTTCTGACCCAGGCCAACGTCATGGCGCAATCGGATGCTCTCCGCGCCTCCGGTTTGCAGCCCCATGGCTTCGACTACATTAATATCGACTCGGGGTGGCAGGGCCTCTTCGACGCCAATGGGCGGCCAATTCCGAACCCCGCTACTTTTCCTGACATCAAGGCCCTCATTGACCATATTCATGCGAATGGCCAGAAAGCCGGCATTTACTGGATTCCGGGCATTGAGCAGCCGGCAGTTGACGGGGACTTTCCGATTCTGGGCACCTCCTACCGCACCCAGGACATTGTCTTGGAACCACTTGCGCCAGGCAATGCCTTCGCAGGCCCCGCTCCCGCTCCTTACCACGACAAAATCGACTTCACGAAGCCAGGTGCGCAGGCCTATATCAATTCTGTTGTGGACCTGTTCGCCTCCTGGGGCGTCGATTTCATCAAGCTGGACGGCGTTACGCCCGGTTCAGATGTGGACAATCTTTCCATCGACAACCGCCCCGACGTTGAGGCATGGTCCAAGGCCATTGCACAGAGCGGCCGCCCGATGTGGCTCACCGTGTCCTGGGACCTGGACCAGGATTACTTGGGCACCTGGCAGCAATACTCCGATGCGCGCCGTATCGACCAGGACGTGGAGTGTGAAGGCCGCTGTTCCACGCTCACTGACTGGCCCCGAATTGTGCTGCGCGAGTATGAGTTGGTGGGTTGGGAGCACGATTCGGGACCGGCCAAAGGCTGGAATGATCTCGACACGCTTGATGTCGGTGACGGCGCGGCAGATGGCTTAAGCACGGAGGAAAAGCAATCGGCAATTACGCTATGGGCGATGGCGAATGCGCCGATGTACCTGGGTGGTGAACTCACCAGCCTTGATGATTTCGCAAAATCGGCATTGAGTAATGACGAGTTACTGGCCGTCGATCAGTCGGGGCATCCGGCCATCCAGGCGAGGGGCGGCGTTACGCCGGTGTGGGTATCGAATACGGGCGACGGCTACGATTACGTGGCGCTCTTTAACCTGAACGCTTTCCCCACGCGGGTTGCTGTGAAGTGGAGCAGTCTTGGCTTTGCCAATGCCGCCGATGTGCGCGACGTATGGAACCGCATTGATCTTGGCAGGCATCCCGTTGGTTTCAGCGCGGTGCTGCTCGGGCATGGATCCCGCCTGTTAAAGGTCCGTCGGCAGGGAAGCGTGTCCGCGCAGCATGGTGAGGTGTATGAGGCGGAGTCCGGTATCTTGAATGGAACTGCTGTGATCGGCCAGTGTGCCGCGTGTTCGGGTGGAGCTAAGGTCGGCTATCTGGGCGGTGCGCCCAACTCCGATACTGTCACCTTGAATAACGTCTATGCCGCGCACGCCGGAACTTATCGCATGGAAGTTGATTACCTTACCCAGGGGCCTCGCGCGCTTGTCTTCAGCGTGAACAATGGGCCTTCCGTAACCTTGAACCTGGGCGGCGGCAGCTTCAATCTTCCGGCTGCTACAACTGTTCCTGTGACTCTCGCCAAAGGATACAACGCCATTACTTTTGGAAATCCGGGCACCTATGCCGCTGATCTCGACCGTATTGTCATCAGCGGCAGCGGGAATGCGGCGCCCGCCACCTCAATCACATATGAAGCGGAAGCCGCCTCGCTGAGCGGAACCGCAAGCGTTGGCGGCTGTTCTTATTGTTCCGGTGGCGCCTATGTCGGCAGCTTTGGAGCAGGCGCGGGCAACAACGTCACCTTTAACCGCGTGACAGTTCCAGAGAGCGGCACATACCAGTTGGAAATTGACTATACCACCCAGGGTCCGCGGACTTTTTTCGCGACCGTGAATAATGCTGCGCCCATCGAGCTTGACCTTAATGGGAGCACATTCAGCGCTCCGGCGAGCATCGTAATTCCGGTGCAATTGCAGGCGGGAGAGAACACGATCTCATTTGGGAACCCCAACCCGGGCGGATATGCTCCGGGCCTCGACAGCATAACGGTAGGCCCTGTTGTAAAGGCACCGGAGTTGGGCGGCGCTATTACTCGCAAAGCAGGAACGGATATTCGGTTGTGGCATCTCACATTAAGCAATGGCGGGACGGTGCCCGCCATCGACGCGGTCGTCAATCGTTTCACGCTTGTTCCCGCTTCCGGTAGCCGATCGTGCAAGGCTAGCGTTCTGCGGCCTGCGCCTTTCTCCGTAGGAACGATTCTTCCGTCGGCCCAGCGGTCGGTCGAGGTCCCAATTGTGTTCGGCCCGGGTTGCGAACAGGACGACACCTTTGCCTTGCAGGCGGTCTTTTCGGCAGACAATGGGGCGGTGGTGGGAACGCTCGCCGAAACCGGCGCGACGCAATAGGCAATCCCAGGGCCGCCCGCATAGATGCAGGCGGCTTGATCGCGACGGAATGCCGAATCATCGATATCATTACGATGACCGAACACGGAGAAAGGACGGGTGTCGCTACAGTGAGCCCGATCCGCGAAGGAGAAGAACTTTGTCTAAGAACTCGGATCCAGTATCCACGCTTTCCTTGACGCGGCGGAAGATGCTTCAGACAACAACCGGCCTCGGGATAGCGCTGATGTTCGATAAGTCTGGACTTGCCCTGACCACTGGAAAGGCAGGTCCGGTATCACTGGATTTGGGAGGGGATATGTGGAGCTTGCGCGAAGAAAGCAAGGGAGGCAAGACTCCAGCTACCATCCCCGGCGGCACTTATACAAATCTTCTTGCAGCGGGAGCGATCCCTGACCCATTCCGCGGAGAAAACAATAGCAAAGTGCAATGGGTCGCAGAGAAAAGCTGGACATTCGAGCGCGGCTTTCATATCGCGCGCGACCTGCACGATAAGCGTCACGTGGAGCTTGTATGCCACGGGCTGGATACGCTGGCCACGGTCTGGCTGAACGGCCATGAGATCGGCACCGCGAACAACATGTTTCGCAAATGGACATTCGATATCAGGCCCTATCTCCACAAAGGGGAGAACCATATTCGCATTCGCTTAGACTCGCTGACGTCCTATGTCGAGGAGCAGCGGGCGGCCTATAAAGGCAAGTATGGGGTTGACCTATCCAATGAGCGTTCGTGGGTTCGCAAGGCGCCTTACATGTGGGGATGGGACTGGTGTCGTCCGGTGCTCACCCAGGGTATCTGGAAGAGAATTGAGGTCCTGGGCTACGACGCGCGCATCGATGACCTCGGCGTGTTGCAGAGCCATCAATCAGATGGTTCCGTACAGCTTGAACTTCACGCCACGGCAGTTGGGCAGACTTCCGGAACTCATGTTGAAGTCCAGGTATTGTTGGCAAATAATGTTGCAGCGAAAGCGACCGGTCGGATGGAAAACGGCAAGGCAATTCTGCATACGACAGTTCGGCAGCCCCAGCTTTGGTGGCCGAGCGGCATGGGCGACCAGCCTCTGTACGTTGTAACTGCGGAACTGAAGGATGCGGAAGGCCAGAGCCTGGACACAGCAAGTCGCCGCATCGGATTGCGAAAAGTTGATGTGGTAGCGCCAAGTAAAGATAAGGCGCTGCATCTACGCGTCAACGGCATTCCGGTGTTTGCCAAAGGCGCTGACTGGATTCCCGCGGATAACATGCCCACACGTGTAACGCCGGAGATTTTGCGCTGGTATATGACAAGGGCTGTTGCCTCGAACTTCAATTTCATCCGGCTTTGGGGAGGAGGTTATTACGAGGAAGACGAGCTCTTTGACCTGTGTGATGAACTGGGGCTGATGCTGCAATTTGAGTTTAAGTTTGCAAATGCCAGTTACCCAGTACAGGACAAGCCATGGATGGATAACCTGCGGGAAGAAATTGAACAGCAGACGCGCCGTTGCCGGAACCATGCTTCCATTGTGATTTGGAGCGGAAATAACGAGATTGAATATTTTGATGGTTATGAACAGTTGTTCAGCGATTTTATAGGTGGCATCGTACATCGTCTTATTCCCGGAGCATTTTACGAAGTGGGCAGCGGAGCCCATGGTAGCGGCGACATTCATTCCTGGGATGTTTGGCATGGCGGCCAGTCAGTAGAAAGCTATGGTCAGGTTGCGGGTTTCGTAACTGAGTTTGGAATGCAGTCAACACCGGTTCCGATGACGGTTCGTGCATTCACGGAAGCGGCAGACCGGCAGAGCATTCTTTCGCCTGTTATGCAGTATCACGAGTTGGATGGGAGCGGACGTGGCATTCAAATCATTATGGATTACACCGAAGCGAATTTCGGAGCTGCGCCAAACAATTTTGATGACACGCTCTGGCTAACTAACATTAATCAGGCCTGGATGGTGCGCTACGGTGTCGAACACTGGCGGCGCGACATGCCCAGATCGATGGCGGCCGTGATATGGCAATACAACGACTGCTGGCCTTGCTCAACGTGGTCCATGGTGGATTATTTCCGCCGGGAAAAGGCATTGTTGTTTCAATCCAGGCATTTCTTTGCGCCTGTCCTGGTGAGTGGGCTGCCGAATGCTGAGACCGGGCAAGCCGATCTCTATGTCACGAGCGACCAGCGAGACGCAGTTTCAGCGGAATTGCGTTGGGAAGTAACAGACCTTACGGGCGAGCTGCTTCGACAGGGTTCCAAGCAGATCAATGTTCCGGCGGGCGCCAGCCGGCGCGCGGAAGAGCTTGACCTTTCCGACCTTGTTGAAGCTCACGGAGCGGAGAACATACTGGTGTGGCCCGAAGTGCTGGTCGATGGAAGAGTGGTGGCACAGAATACTTTGTTCTTTGGCCGGCCAAAGATGCTTAAACTAAAACGGCCCAATCTACTAGTGAATGTGAGTGGCGGAGCGACGCAGTATCGCGTCGTCATCGAATCTGATGTTCCGGCTCTTTGGACATGGGCCAATGTGGAAGGCGCCGAAGCCGTCTATTCTGACAATTTCGTCCATGTGAGCCAGAATCGAGCAGCGGAAATCGATATCGTTCTCGACAAGCCAATGAGTCCATTTGATTTTCGTCGTATGCTAATGGTTCGCAGCGTCTACGATATCGCACCGGAAATGCGAAGTTAGTTTGCCCGTACTCTCGTGAGTATGGCCATGCATTGATATTGAGCTTACTGTTCTCCGACCTATGAGCATGACGCATAAAACCTCTACAGTTTCACTCAAGAACCGCCTTATGGAAGCGACGTTTCTTCCTGACTTCGGCGGCAAAATGATTTCCCTGACCAGTATCCGCACAGGAGAGGAGTTTCTGCTGCCTCCTCTTCATCCTTACAAACGTTTGGAGGCAACGGAACCATTTGAGGAGGGAGACGCCGGTGGATTCGACGAGTGCCTGCCGAGCGTAGCTGCCTGTGAAGCCATGGGCCAGGAGCCGCCTGTAGCAGATCATGGCGACCTCTGGCGGCTTGCCTGGGAAACGGAAGCAACGCGCGAAATGGTTCGCATGCAGGTTGACGCTGTCTCGCGACCATTACGATTGGTCCGCACGGCTGCTTTTCGTGGACGGGCTCTTGTGCTTCGCTATGATCTCTACAATCTCTCGGAGCGAGCAGTGCCGTGGCTCTGGTCTGCTCATCCACTATTCAAGATAAGTGCCGGCGATCGCATTCTCCTGCCCGGCGCGGTTGGTGCGGCTAAGGTTGAATCCTCGTGTGCGGGGGATTTTAACGAAGGCTCGGTTATTGCTTGGCCGCACGCTCACACTAATACGGGTAATCTTGTCGACCTCAGCACGATCCGCGCAGCCGATGGTCGCACTGCCCATAAGCTTTTCGTATCGATGCAGGCATCGGGCTGGGCGGCGCTTTATCGGGCAGAACTGGGACAGGGCGTTCTGATCCGGTTTGATCCCAGGATTCTTCCCTTTCTCGGGCTTTGGATATGCCATGGAGCGTGGCCCGCGCAAGGGTTAAAGCGGCAATATACGGTGGCCCTTGAGCCTACGACTTCCGACGCAGATTCGCTGACGAAGGCTGCTCAAAGAGGCACGGGCAGAACCCTGGAACCGCTTGGGCACACATCATGGGAAATCGAAATGGAACTGCTGGGGGCGGAGAGCGCAATCTCATACGAAGATATGTTGTCGATGCTCGAGGGCTCCCGCAGACCGGCTCTTTGATATTCAGGCCATCTTCTAAAACACAACGGGCTATTCGCTCGGCGTGCTTGATCGCGTGAGAGGCTGATCGTTCAACAGACCTGCTAAGATGGCATGTTCTTATGGAAACAGAGCGGACAAGCGGCGCGGTTCCAACAAGCCTCTCTCTCGGCGCCAGCCTGCGTGCCGCGATTAGCGTAGAGCAGCCGCTGCAGATGATAGGAGCAATCAACGCATACCACGCGCGGATGGCGGAGCGGGTCGGATATCGCGCGCTTTATCTTTCGGGTGGCGGTGTGGCGGCGGGCTCTCTGGGAGTTCCAGATCTTGGTATTTCAGAACTTGAAGACGTGCTGGTGGATGTACGGCGCATCACGGCTGTGTGTTCCTTGCCGCTGCTTGTGGATATCGATACTGGTTTCGGCGGCGCCTTCAATATCGCGCGCTCCGTACGTTCCCTGATCCGCGCTGGGGCCGGCGGGTGCCACATCGAAGATCAGGTGCAGGCGAAGCGTTGTGGTCACCGGCCAGGCAAGGCGATCGTTACGAGCGGAGAGATGGTGGACCGCATCAAGGCCGCCGTGGACGCGAAGACGGACGCGAGTTTTGTGATCATGGCGCGCACCGACGCATTAGCCAGCGAAGGTCTGAATGCCGCACTCGATCGCGCAGCGGCGTGCGTGGAGGCCGGCGCGGACATGGTCTTTGCGGAAGCTGTGACAGAATTGAGCCAGTACCGCGCGTTCGCCGACCGCACTAAGGTCCCGGTGCTCGCCAATATCACCGAGTTTGGAGCGACGCCGCTGTTTACGCTCGACGAACTGCGCACCGCGGGCGTAGCCATTGCGCTGTATCCGCTGTCGGCCTTTCGCGCCATGAACGCCGCGGCGCTCAAGGTGTATCAGGCCATAAAACGAGACGGCACACAGAAGAACGTACTCGACACGATGCAGACCCGGGCGGAATTGTACGACTATCTGGGCTATTACGCATTCGAGCAAAAGCTGGATGAGCTGTTCGCGCAGGAGAAGGAGAAGTAGTGGGAACCGAGCCGGCAGGATTCCGACCCAAAA
>JBOGMA010000307.1:0-10439 GCA_050746465.1 Acidobacteriaceae bacterium | reverse complement strand
GTCGGCGCTAAGGGCTGGCAGCGAAAACAGGATGGCTACGGAAATGGTCCCGGTGCTGTAGCAGAGCAGCGGCATTTTGCTGATGGACATGCCGGGAGCGCGGTGCCGCAGAATGGTGGTGATGAAGTTGATGGCCGCCGCCGTGGTGGATACGGTCAGCAGCATGAGAGCAAAGCAGAAGAAATCCATGCCGTATCCCGGCGAGTACTGACTTCCGGTATAGGGAACGTAAGCGAACCAGCCGCCGTGCGGCGCCTGCCCCATGAACGGGGAGACATAAAGCAGAATTGCGGAAAACAGGAATGTCCAGTAGGTGAATGCGTTGAGGCGCGGATACGCCATATCGCGCGCGCCGATCAGCAGCGGTATGAGGAAGATGGAAAACCCGGACAGAATCGGCGAGGCGTACCAGAAGATCATGGTGACGCCGTGCATGGTGAAGATCTGGTCGTACATCTCCGGAGTGAGCACGGCTTGATTGGGGCCGGCAAGCTGAATGCGCATGATGAGCGCTTCAATCCCGCCGATGAGTAGCAGGACCATGGCGGTGAAGATATAGCGCTTGCCCAATTCCTTGTGATCGACCGTGGTCAACCAGCCCCAAAGGCCTTTCGGTGTCTCCCAAATCTCAGTAAGGCGCTCTTCAACGGTGGCGGTGCTCATGCACGCTTACTCCACAGAGTTGTGTTCGATTGACAATGACAGCCTTCCGGAAAGGGCCGGCCTGACAGGTTTGAGAAGCTAGCCGTGCGGAATACGAAAGTAGATGGCGTTGCCGGTTCGCATGGATGTCCTTTGCTGGCAACGCGGACAGTTGCTATAGCAACCTCGGCTCCGCGCGCTCTCTCGGCCGGGATGGCGCGGGCGCTTCACAATGTCCGTTTGAGAGAGGAAGCGATTCAGCGCGAATGGCGGCGACAGCCAGACGTTGCGTGAAACTGTCGAGCAGCTTCCAGTCGTTGCTGCCAAGACTGCGCCGAAGCCGCATCTGCGCGTTCTGCCAGTAGGGGATTGCTTCTTCCAGGGCGCAGCGTCCCTTTGCGGTGAGGCTGTACATCCTCTTGTTGTGCTGCCCACCATGAACCTGGACGAGACCCGCGCGCCGCGCGCCGGCCAGCCGCCGAGAGAGAGTTTCCACTGAAGCCATGAGCTCGGCGGCCAGATCGCAGTGCGCAATCTCTCCCGCTTCGGCAATCGCGCGCAGAACCATGAACTGTGTAGACTTGAGCCGTGTTGGAACCAGAACCTGATCGTAGAGGTGGCTGATCGCTCGGTTGGCCCTACGAATGTTTGAGCAGGCGCATGAAGCTGATAGAGATGCCGGAATCACTGGGTTCTCCAGTGAAGGTTCAGCGGGGGATGCCTTCCTTCACCTAAGCTAAGAAAAATCAATTAACATCGGGCAATTGGCTCTCTTCTTTACCGTCAGCGAGTCTGCTGTGCGGTCCGGTGTATTTGGATGGCATTGCGCATTGGAACGATGTCCACATTCAGAAGGTGGTAGTGAGGCGGAGGCCAAAGCTCCTCGGCGGCCCGATGGCGTTGCCGGAAAACAATCCGCCGAAATCGATCACATCAAGAACGTTGTTCAAATTGCGGCCGTCGGCTTGCAACCGCACCTTCGCCCGCGCATTTGAATCGCGCATCTGAACCAGATAAGGCGCGGCCGGAGAGCGCGGTTCGCGGCCGAATAACAATCGGAACAATCAGGAGGGAAGATATGGCAATTCAGAAAACTGTAATGGGCGTGTCCCTTGACGAGGCGCGGCGGGTGATTGAGGCGGCGGAGGAAAAGGCGAAGAAAATCAGCCAGCCTTCAAACATAGCGGTTGTTGACGCGGGCGCGAACCTCGTGGCGTTTGCGCGCATGGACGGTGCGTGGCTGGGCAGCATTGATATCGCGCAGAACAAGGCGTTTACGGCGCGAGCCTTCGACATCGAGACGAAAAAATTGAGCGAGTTGTCTCAGCCGAAGGAACAATTCTTTGGAATTCAAAACTCAAACCAGGGCAGGGTAATGATTTTTGCAGGCGGCATTCCGCTGACGCGGGACGGCATTGTGGTAGGCGCGATTGGCGTGAGCGGCGGAATGGGAGAGCAGGACCAGGCCGTGGCGGAGGCGGGTGCCAAGACATTTGAATCCCAGGCGAGGGCTGCCGCTTAAGCGGCTCGCGCTTCGGCTCTGCCGTCTGCGAGGGCAAGGAAACATTCGTGCGCAATCTGGAGGCCCTCCTCCGCAGGAATTACGTGGACCTGCAGCCGCGATTGCACGCGTGAGATGCAGGCGGGGCCCGAGAGGGAGCGCCGGTTGGCTTCGTCGTCAAAGTCGAGTCCCCAACCCTCGAGCCCTTTGCAGATCATTTCTCGAACGATAGGCGTGTTTTCTCCGATGCCGCCTCCAAAGATCACGGCTTCGGCGTTGCCGAGCGTTGCCAGGTATCCTCCTATGGCGAGGCGCGCGCGGTAGGCGAACATTTCGAGCGCGAGCTTTGCTGCGGAGTCGGTACGCCGGGTCAACTCGCGCGTGTCAAAGGTCTGACCCGCGATGCCGAGCAGACCGGACTCCTTATTGAGCAGCTTGATCACCTGGTCTGCGCCAATGCCGAGCTTGAGCATAAGCCGCGGGATAATGGCCGGATCAATGCTGCCGCTGCGTGTGCCCATCATCAATCCCTCAAGCGGGGTAAGGCCCATGGTGGTATCGATGGATTGCCCCTGGCAGATGGCTGTGGCGGAGCATCCGCTTTCCAGATGCAGCGTGATGATAGAGCAATCCTCCGGCTGCTTGCCGGCCGAGCTTGCATACTGCTCCAGCATGTAGCGGTGCGATAGGCCGTGGAAGCCGAACTTGCGGATGTTGTAGCGTTCGGCGAAAGCGCGCGGAATGGGGTAACGCCAGGCAACTTCCGGAATGGTGTGGTGGAAGGCAGTGTCAAACGCAGCAATGGTGGGAACGTCGTCGAGGTCGCGGCGGAGAACGTCCAGCACGGCGATTGAGCTTTTGTTGTGGAGAGGCGCGAGATCCTCCAGCGACTCAATGTCCGACCTGACCTGCGGAGTGACGGGAACAGCGGCGTTGTACTTGCCGCCGCCGTGGACCACTCGTACGCCTGCGAACTCGAGATTGTCCATGTTCCCGGCATGCTCGCGCAGCCAGCGCAAGGCAAAGCTAGTGCCGTAGTGCATGTCCGGAACTTCGCAGGATTCCGCCTGCGCAACGCTTCGGCCTTTAAAAATGAGCAGGCGGGCATGGCCTCCGACGTCCTCAATGGATGCGCTATATATCTTCTTTCCTTGTGAAGCGAGGGTCTGGCCCGGATGCAGTTCGATCAGGTCGAATTTCAGCGATGCGCTGCCAGGGTTGAATGCGAGAGCGACGGCCATAATTGCTTCGATGCCGCCGGGCCCAGAAGCGGGAAACGTTGGAACCAAAAAACGAAAGGGCGAAATCCTTATTAGATTCGCCCCTTCTTCCGATTTTTAGAAGACCGGCTCGGCATACCGGTTCCAACTTACTCGATCCCGATTGAGTACGGGACTCAGGACTCAGCCCGAGTTTCCCTCACTCTTCCGGTATCGCCTTGGTTGTATAAGTTGACTCGCGGCCATCCGCGAGTCTCGTTGCCGATTCTGTTGGTGGTCATAGTCTACTGTCTCCTTTTTGGAAGATTTCTCTCCCGTTGCACAGTTGGAGTGGCCACGCGGGAAGGGAGTTGCCCTGGCGCCATCGGTCGCACGACTGGCAAGCGGGACTAGAAACTGATATCCTCCCCAGTGCATCCATTGAAGGCGAAGGGCTTCGCCTGAACTGCTGATCCTTCCGGGAACGAAGCGGAAGGCCAGATGATGACCCCTGGCGAAGGATTTGCCGGGGCGTATCCTGACCCGCCCAACTCCCGGCGAAACATTTCACCCGACGTGCCCCGCGGCACAGTCCGCGCGGCTTTTGTTGACGTTTGCAGCGAGAAAGGAAATCAGCCTGTGCAGCCGCAGCAAAGAACAAAAGTTTTTGACACGCTTTTCGAACATTATGATGGCCCGCCTTTTGCCGTGCGTCTTTGGGACGGCTGGCAATGGTTTTCTCCACAACGCGGCGAGCCGGCGTGCACCATCGTTTTCAATTCCGAAGGCGCGCTGCAATCCATGGCGCTCAGCCCCAGCGAAGTCGCACTCGGCGAGGCATTCATATCTAAGGAAATTGATGTAGAAGGCGACATCTTCTCCGTCTTCGATGTGGCGGAGCACATCTTCCAGTGTCCGCGCGGCCAGCGCCAGCGCGTAATGGACGTGATTGGGGCGTCATTTGCCGGGGTAGGCTACCGCCTGCGTCACGGCGGCACGCACTCGATCGAGCGCGACCATCAAGCCATCACATACCACTATGACCAGCCGCCGGAGTTCTACCGTCCCTGGCTGGGAACGACCATGGCTTACTCATGCGGGTACTATGAATCGCCGTCGGATGATGTCGATATGGCGCAGGTGAATAAGCTGGAGTTAATCTGCCGCAAGCTGCGCCTGCAGCCCGGCGAGCGATTCCTGGACATTGGCTGCGGGTGGGGTGGGCTTATCCTGCACGCGGCGGCGGAGCACGGCGCCGACGCGCAGGGCATTACCATCAGCAAACAACAAGCAGCGGTGGCCGCGCGCCGCATTGCGGACGCCAGGCTGACGCCCAACTGCCATGCCACGCTGCTCGATTATCGGAGGGCGGCGGAGCAATTTGGGCAATTCGACAAAGTTGCCAGCGTGGGAATGTTTGAGCACGTCGGCCTGAAAAATCTGCCGCTGTATTTCGCCACCGCGCGTAAACTGCTCAAACCCGGCGGAGTGTTTCTGAATCACGGCATCGCACGTTCGCAATTCCAGGGAAACCGCGGCGATTCCTTCCTGCACAAGAGCGTTGTTCCTTTTGTGCGCGAGACGCTGATGTTCCATCGGCCGAAGAACTCGTCCTTTATCGACAAGTATGTCTTTCCGGACGGCGAGTTGGTCACCATTTCTCAGGCGCTGAAGGCCGCTGAGGGGGCAGGGTTTGAGGTTCGAGACATCGAAAATCTGCGCGAACACTATGAGCTGACCCTGCGGGGCTGGGTCGAGGGCCTGGAACGCAACCGGGATGCTCTTCTGAAGCTGGTATCTGAAAAGACCTACCGTATCTGGCTGCTCTACATGGCTGGCTCGGCGGCGGCTTTCCGGCGCGGCGATTTGGAACTGTACCAGACCATGCTCAGCAATCCCGACCATGGCCGGAGCCGGCTCCCGCTGCGCCGTACGGACTGGTACGACGCCGAGCACGTTATGAGTCACGATCACCAGGCGGTAGCGTAACAATAATTGAAAAGACCGCAACTTTTACGCGGAGATATGGGTCTATATCTCCGCGTTTTGTGTCATCGTGGCGCTTATGCTGATCCCGGAGTTCAGGTCGATTGCGGCTCCAGACTTGCGGCAGCAGGATAGGCGAAACGCGCCTCCGCGTGCCACGCGATTCGGTCTTGACACAGGCCCATTTTCTGACGTAAAACCAAGCATTCCGGAGCGATTTGGGCCACGCCAACTCGTTGCTTTCCCTGGAGTATTTTCAGGTGGGGTGAACGGTTCCGGCGTTCGGCCTTTGGTTCCGCTCGTTGCTTCCTACCACGCATCGCCAGAATGCGTTTTGACCCGACGCCGCTCGAGCGCGATCGGTACGGATCCCTCCATAAGGACGGTTCTCAGAACAGTTTTGCTCGTTTGATTTCAGGATGGCCATGATTTTCAGAAAGTTCCACGCGCTTCCTCTGCTCGCATTCGCTTCTGCCTTCAGCCTGATCGCGCCCGCCCTGCTCCATGCGCAAGCCAGGAGCTCGCTGGTTACCAACCGGCTGACCCAGCCTATTGATGCCAATTCGCGCGTCACGCTGAAGGGAACAGTGCATCCGCTTGCCAATGCCCTGAATGACCGCGGAGCGGCGCCGGCCAGCATGCCTCTGGACCGCATCCAGATTGTGCTCAAGCGCAGCACGGCGCAGGAATCGGCACTGAAGCAGTTGATCGAGGAGCAGAACCGCCCCGGCTCTGCGAATTACCATAAATGGCTCACTCCGGATCAGTTCGGACAGAAATTTGGCCCCTCCGATCAGGACGTGGCGACGCTGGAAGCATGGCTCCAGTCGCAGGGCTTCAATATTGAGAAGCTCAACCCCGGACGGCAAACGCTGGAAGTTTCCGGCAGCGCCTCCCAGTTCCAGAACGCCTTCCACGCCCAGATTCACAAGTACGAAGTGAACGGCCAGATTCACTTCGCAAACGCGACCAACCCGCAGATTCCCGCCGCGCTCGCCCCGGTCTTCGGCGGATTCGCCTCGCTCAACGATTTTCATCTCAAGCCAAGGGCGGTCATCCGCGGCAAAGCCGTTTACAACCCAAAAACCGGAGCCGCCACGCCGGAATGGACCACGGGCTCGTCGGCCGGCGTTCAGTTTGTGGTTTCTCCGGCGGATTTCGCCATACAGTACGACCTGACGCCGCTTTACAACCAGGGACTCACAAGCGGAAGCGACATCGCAGTCATCAACGAGGCAAACATCAATGTGGCGGTGGTGAATAATTTCCGCACCACCTTCGGCCTTCCCTCCAATCCGCCGCAGGTCATCATTGCGGGCAATGATCCTGGAGTGGACGGCGTCAACAATCCTGATGGGCAGAACGGCGCTTCGTCCGAAGCTTATGTGGATGTGGAGTGGGCAGGCGTAGCCGCTCCCTATTCCAAGGTAGATCTAGTTATCGCTTCTGACACGGCATTGGAATCGGGCCTGCTTCTGGCAGCCGAGCACGCGGTCTACAACAACGTCGCCCCGGTAATGAGCGTGAGCTTCGGCTACTGCGAGTCCGGCCTGGCAAGCGAAAACGCCTTCATCAATAACCTCTGGGAGCAGGCTGCGGCGGAAGGCATAACGGTGGTCGTTGCTTCCGGCGACAGCGGTTCAGCGGGATGCGATGTTGCCTCGGAGGAGTACGCGTCGCAGGGCGCGGCGGTGAGCGGATTTTCCTCCACGCCGTACAACGTTTCGATAGGCGGTACGGACTTCTTCTACAGTTCGTGGAACCAGGGACAATCGGCGATCAGCAACCAGGTCAACAGCTACTGGAACACCAACCCAAGCAACGGCTCCGTCACCGCATCCATCAAGGGCTACATACCGGAGCAGCCCTGGAATGACAGCCAGTATGGGATGAACCTGCTGGACAACTCGAGCTCGGGAGCAACAACTATCGGCGGAACTGGCGGAGGTCCAAGCACCTGCGGGAATCCCACTCTGGACTCCAGCGGCAACGTTGTGACTTGTGCCGGCTATGCCAAGCCTTCCTGGCAAAGCGGCCCCGGCGTTCCCAATGACAAGGTGCGGGACACGCCGGACGTGTCGCTCTTTGCTGCCGATGGATCGAGCAACGCGAGCTTTTATCCAATTTGCGCAGATGATGGTGACTGCCAGGGCCCGGGATCAAGCGGCGTGATTCAGATTTCGGGCGGAGGCGGGACTTCGTTCGCTGCTCCGGCGTTTGCGGGCATTATGTCATTGGTGGTTGGTAAATACGGCCGCCAGGGGCAGGCAAACTATGTTCTGTATCCGCTGGCGGCGCAGTACCCGGCGGTGTTCCACGACGTGACAAACGGGACCAACTCGGTACCGTGCGCCATGGGTTCAACCAACTGCATCGCCGTGAGCAATCCCATTAATCTCAACGGAGTTGTTGAAGGTCAAATCGGTTCCGGAGCCACACCCGAATACAACGCTGGCGCTGGGTATGACCTCGCGACAGGTCTCGGCAGCGTGGACGCGGCCCTGTTGGTGAACGACTGGGGCAATGTGCAGTTCGCCGCTTCTAACGTGACGATGACGCCGTCGCAAACGACCTTTACTCACGGAACTGCCATCAGCATCAGCGGAACCGTGACGGGAACGAGTCCCACGGGCACAGTAGCGCTGATGACGGACAGCGCCGAGCCGGGACAGCAGACGCAGGGAATTGCGCCTTGGCTCAGCGGCGATCCGGGCGTGTTCACCGTAACCAGCGGCTCTTTCAGCGGATCAAACGTGAACTACCTGCCGGGCGGAACTTATAACATCTGGGGCCGCTACAGCGGAGACGCGAAGAACGCGGCCAGTCTGTCCGAGAAAACGCAGATTACGGTAACGCCGGAGGCCAGCGGTATTTTCCTGAACGCGCTTACGCCGTCCGGCAGTGGCTACGGAACCGTTTCCGGCTCCGTTACCTACGGCACGCAGCTTCAGTTCAGTGCAGTTGTAGCGCCCAGCTCAAAGCTTACGGCGGAAGAGAATTGCCTGACGGGCGCTGCTACGTCGTGCCCGGTTTTTGGGCCGCCTACCGGCACCGTCGTTTTCTCAGACAACGGCCAGCCGTTCAACACGGCAACTCTGAACCCGGAGGGGGATGCGGAATACAACTCGGCGGACATGACCTCGACACATTCGGTCACCAATGTGGGAACGCATTCCATTACGGCGAGCTATTCCGGAGACAACAGCTACAACGCCAGCACGGCCGCCGCCACAACCTTCACCGTTACCAAGGCGACTCCTCAGATTTATTACGCTTTCGCTCCAACCAAGCCAGTCGCGGGACAGCCGACGCAGTTGACGATACTAGTGCAGTCTTCAGGCGTTGGGGCCGCGCCGAGCGGCAGCGTCACGATTTCCGGCGCGCCCTCCGGAACGCCCACCACTGTGGCGCTAGACCCGGGCGCGAGCCCTTTGAACGGCAGCCTGACGCCCGGTTACAGCAATTCTGTGGGGCTGGGTCTGATCACCATCCCGTCGACAGCCACCGCCGGAACCTACAACCTGACGCTGACCTACAGCGGCGACTTGAACTACGCTGGAACCTCAGCGACCGACGCGTTGGTCATTGCGTCGAAGTCCTCCCTGAAGCCGAGCACGACCATCATCCAACTCACCGGGTTGGAAACCTCACCGTCCGGCCCCGTGGACTTCACCATTTCAGTTGCGGGCGATGGAACCACCGCACCAACCGGCACGGTGGATGTGACTCTTTCCGGATATGACATTGGCAGTTTTCCCCTGAACAAGGTTGGCGTGGACGGGGAGGTGACGCTGAGCGGCAACAGCAAGGCGTATTTCCAGGGGGCGAACCTCATCACCGCAGTCTATTCCGGCGATTCAAGGTATGCAGGTTCTTCGGCGTCGGAGCAGATTTTGAATCCGCGCTCCGATTTCACGCTGACGCCGTCAACCTCGACAGTCGCGGTGCAAGCGGGGGCGGGGGCGACGGACACAGTTCAGGTAGCATCGGTGAACGGGTTTGCCGAGCCCGTAAACCTTACCTGCACCGCTGCTTCGGGGATCACCTGCACGATTACGCCTTCCGGGGTTGTGCTGACGGGCGGCGGCGCACAGGCCGTCACCGTTACGCTGAGCGCAAGTTCGTCGGCGGCGGAAGGAATGAACGATGTGCTGATTACGGCGCACGATGAAACGGGCCTCAATATCCATACGCTGGGGCTTCGGGCTGATGTTTCAGGTGCGGCGGTTGAAAATGCGGGTTTCAGCGTGAACGCGAATGCGGGGACATTAACCGTTGGTCCCGGGGCGACTACCGGAAACACGGAATATGTGAGCGTGATGCCGTCGAATGGCTTTACGGGCGCTGTGGCGCTAACTGCGGCGGTGACGAGCAGCCCGAGCGGAGCGACCAGCCCGCCGACACTTTCGTTCCAACCGGCTTCGGTGGACATAAACGGGGACAGCGCGATTAGCTCCGCATTGGCGGTCGCGACCACTTCCAGCACCACAGAAGGAAACTATACCGTCGAGGTGACAGGCACATCGGGCGGCCAGACAGAGACGGCCCAGTTCACGGTGAATGTGTCATCGGCAACCTTCGCCCTCGCTCCCAATCCCATCAGCCTTTCCCTGGCAGCAGGTGCGACAACGGGCAACACGGCCAGCTTCAACGTGACGCCCTCAGGAGGCTTCACCGGCAATGTGACCTTTGCCTGCACAGTAAAGACTGCTCCAGCGAATGCCAATGACCCGCCGACATGTTCAGCCAGCCCGGCAAATGTCACCGGAACCAGCGCCGCGACAACCACGCTTACGGTGACCACCACGGCGGCCACGACCAGCGCCTCTCACAACCCACTCAATAAATTCTTCACAGTGGGTGGAGGCGTAGTCATCGCAGGATTGCTGTTCTTCGGCATCCCCGCGCGATCCCGCAAGTGGCGCAGCATTCTGGTAATTCTGGTCTTCGCTGGAATCGCCGGACTTAGCATCGGCTGCGGCAGTGGCGGCAGTGGCAGTGGAAGGGGTGGCGGTGGCGGTGGAACCACGATTCCGGGCACAACCGCCGGAGCCTATGTCCTGACCGTTACGGGAACCAGCGGATCGACCACGGCAACCACCACGGTGAAC
>JBOGMA010000306.1:0-2689 GCA_050746465.1 Acidobacteriaceae bacterium | reverse complement strand
GCTCAACATAACTACCCGCCTGCTTTTCACGCGCCGGCTGAAGCTTCGACTTGTGATACATCCACTGAATCGTCGTGTCCAGCAGCGCCGCGTGGGTCAGCTCCGTAATCTCGCGGTCAAACCACAGATGCACGCTCGTGATCGGCGAATGCCGAAACTCCGCGAGATTCACTTCCAGCGCCTCGGCCTCCGCATTCCGCGGCAACACCGGCAGCAATGCCGCCAGCGCCTCAAACGGAACTGCCAGCACCACCGCATCGCTCACGAACTTATTTTCCCCCGCATTAACCGCCCATTGCTCCCCGCTGCGCTCAAACCGCTCCGCACTCGTGCGCAAATGCACTTCCCCGCCTCGCACGCGGATGTACTCAACGGCTCGCCCGTAAAGCCCACTCAGCGGAACGCGCGGAATCCCCATCCGTCCGCCCTCGGCCGAAAACAAAAATGCCTCGCGAAATACCTTCGCCGCATACCGAACCGAAATATGCTCCGGCTCTTCATTCAACGCGCTCGCCAGCACCGGATTCCAGAACCGCCGAACCGCCCGCTCCGGTTGCCTATATCGCGCCAGCCATTGCGCAAAGCTCTCCTCGCCATCCGCCGGGGTTTCCCGCAAAAATCCACGAATCCCGCGCGCAATCGCAATTTTGTCAGCAGCCGTAAAGCACTTCGCCGTCAGGAACGACCACGCCGTATGCAGCGGAGCCGGCATCAGCGAAGGCGCAAGCGTGCTCCGCCGCCCCCCCGGCTCAACAAATGTAACCGTGCCCGACCAGAAAATATCCTGCTGCACTCCCAGCCGCCGATAAAAATCAATCAGATTTGTGCAGCACCCCAGCAGAATATGCTGGCAGTTATCAATAATCTCGCCCGTGCCCGGATGCTCATACGACGAAGCCCGCCCGCCCACATAAGGTCGTCGCTCCAGCAACCGAACCGCATAGCCGCTATCCGCAAGCGCGCAAGCCGCCGCCAGCCCGGCAACGCCGCCACCCACGATTGTGACCGAGCGCGCCATCGCCTCAGTTCCTCAAGCCCGCACGATACAAAAGCACGCGTCCCAGCCCGCGCGCCAGTATCGAGAACTTCGTCAGCGTTGGAACCGACGCACGCTGCGCAAACACTTCATACCCATTCCGCTCAATCTCCCGCAACAGCCGATGATAAATCGTAATCAGCACCCACAACGCCGGACGCGAATCCCCATCAATCAGCGGCAGCAGTGCCTGTCCCGACGCATAATACCGCTCCGCCCGCGCCGCCATTTGCTCCATCAACTCGCGCTGTTTCGTGTTCACCTTCGCCGGCAGCGCGGCAAGTTCCTCGACTGAAACTCCATGCCGCCTCATTTCATCCAGCGGCAGATACACGCGTTTCCGCTCCACATCCTCGCGCACATCGCGCAGAATGTTCGTCAACTGAAACGCGATCCCCGTTTCCTCGGCCAGCTTTTCCGCCCGCGCATCCCTGTATCCAAAAATGCGAATGCACACCAGCCCCACCACCGAAGCCACCAGGTAGCAGTAGCGGTACAAATCCTCGAACGTGACGTAGGTCTCGTACTCTCCCTGGGCCGCCAGGCCCCGCAGGTCCATCGTCGTTCCTTCCACCAACTGGTCCAGCAGCTCGCCCGAAATCCCAAATCGCGCCTGCGCATCCGACAACGCCAGAAATACCGGGTCCCGCGTCGCCTCGCCCCGCGATGCCAGATGCCACTCATCCAGCCACACCCGCATCTTGATGCGCCGTTCCGTAAGCGTCAATGTTTCATCATCGGAAATATCATCGGCGTGGCGCATAAACGCATACACCGCGCAAATCGCATCGCGCTTATGTCGCGGCAGCGCCACAAAAGAGTAATAGAAATTCTTCGCCTCGCGGCGGGCGATCTCTCTGCAAACGCCGTAAGCTTCTGCAACAGTCACGCGGCGGAACTCTGCCGCGCAAGGCCGCGACCCAGAAATTTTGCCCTAAGTGCGCGCAGCAGCAGCGCCGCTTTGCGCGATTTCGAAATCGCCGGACGCTCACGCAGCACATCGTACCCCTGCGCCTCAATGGCGTCCAGAATCTCCAGCCCGCCGCGCGAAAACAGATCCAGATCAATCGCCAGCTCGCGATCTACCATCCCGATCAGCGCAAGCCCCCGCCCCATTAAATCGCGCGCATACTCCACTTCATACCGCATCAGCTCGCGAAACTCCGGCGTAAATCGCCGCTCGGCAATCATGGCCTCCGTTACGCCAAAACGCCGCATGTCCTCCTGCGGAAAATAAATCCGGTCCCGCGCATAATCGCTGGCCACATCCTGCCAGAAGTTCGCAAGCTGCAGTGCCGTGCAGGTGAAGTCGGATAACCGAAACCGTTCCGCATCGCGATACCCGCACACATACAGCACAAGCTGCCCCACCGGATTCGCCGAGTAGTGGCAATAATCCAGCACATCCACCATCGTCCCCATGCGCACCGCGCGCTGGTCCCGCCGGAACGCCACCAGCAAATCCGCAAACGGCTCCTTCGGAATCTTGCACGCCCGAATCGTCTCCGCCAGCGCCACAAACACGGGATGGCGCGTCTCTCCCCGATAGCAGGCATCCAGCTCCCGTCCCCAAAGCTCCAGCAGCGCCAGTGACTGCTCGCAGTCGCCCGTCTCATCACCCAGGTCATCGGACACGCGGCAGTAAGCATATAT
>JBOGMA010000305.1:0-2810 GCA_050746465.1 Acidobacteriaceae bacterium | reverse complement strand
TTCCTCAGTTGGCTGGTTTTCTTCTTTAGCCTCGGCGGTCGGAAATTCCGCTCGCCTGTCGCCGCGCGCCTGCTGACCCGGAAATCAGCTTAGCCCCTGACGCAAAAAACCACCGGCCGCAGCCGGTGGTTTTTTGCTCAATGGCCAGTCACTGGCCTCCCTGTAAATTGCCCTTAGCTCGAATCCGGCTTTGGGGCTTTTGCTTGCCCCGGCCGGGGCTGCGTCTCGTGGGTCGCTGCTCTCGACGGCCGGAACTCGTTCCGCATGGCTCCTCTTTTGAGAGCCTCTGCATCGCTGGCTGCCTAAGTTAGAGCAATCCTCATGCCGTTCTATGATTATTCAAGAATCAACAACTTACATCGACAGTGGGGAGGCGGAATTCTATTTTCTGGAATCGTTCCGCACTGCGGTTTCCGCAAAATCATAATTCAGGCGCGCGAACTTCATCTTTGACAGTGCGTGCAGTAGTGCGTACCTCGCCCTGCCAGCACGATTCTGTGGATCGGCTTCCCGCAATTGAGGCATGGCTCACCCGTCCTCATATAGACCCGGTGCTCGAGCTGGAAAAATCCCTTCTCCCCATCCGCGTCCACATAATCTGATACCGACGACCCGCCCCGCGCAATCGCCTCACGCAGCACCTGCTGCAATGCTGTCCGCAGACGCAGCAGCCGGTCCCGGCTCAGCCGCCCCGCCGCTCGCGTAGGCCGAATCCCCGCCCGGAACAGGCTCTCATCCGCATAGATATTGCCCACCCCATGCAGCAGACGTTGGTTCAGCAGCGCCGCCTTGATCGAAAGCTTCCGCCCCCGAAACAACTTTACAAACTCATCTTCCGAAATCGTCAACGGCTCCCGCCCCGGCCCACGAAAACCCTCGCTCCCGGCCCCAACCGAGTAAAACGCCAATCGCCCGAACCGCCGCGCATCCACAAACCGCAGCTCGCGCCCGCCGCTCAGATCCAGCGCCGCATGAGCATGTTTCGGCCTCGGAATGTCAGGCGAGGCGACCAGCAACTGCCCCGTCATGCCCAGATGCACCACCCACTGCGCCGCAATCTGATGCGAGCGCCCGCCCCGGCTCAAATCAAAAACAATGTGCTTGCCTTCCCGGCGCACCCGCTCAATCCGCAACCCCGAAAGCGCATCCGCCATCTCCGTCCGGGAAGTCTTGAATGGCTCCTTATACCGGCTCAGCCACACCGCGCCGATCCGCTGCCCACGCACGCGCGCGTCAACGCTGTTCGCCACGGTCTCAACTTCAGGAAGTTCCGGCATGACTGGCCGTCAAGGCATTCTGCTTCGCGTGGCCACTCCCGTTGGTCGTGGATTCAGCGATCTGACTCTAAGGATAAATCTTAGTGGTTGCGCTGAACCAATCAGCTCCCGACCAGCGGGAGGGCCACTGAACTCAGACTCAGGACTGCGCCAAAGGCGCGTGTGCCTGGACGGCCAGTCCGTTATCGATTAGCCGAGTCGTCCCCACAAACGCCGCCACCGCGATCAGCGCCCCGCCGGAGACATCCGCCAAATCCTCCAGCGTGTCCGGATCAACCACCCTGCAATAATCCACCCGAACCGTAGGCTCCGTCGCCAGCACCGCCTCAGCCGCGGCGATCAGATCCGCCGCCGCCGTTACCCCGCTCTTCGCCAGCCGCAAAGCCTCGTCCAATGCCCGATGCAGCACCAGAGCCCGCCGCCGATCCTCCGCCGACAAATACCGGTTCCGCGAACTCATCGCCAGACCGTCCGGCTCGCGCACAATCGGGCACACTACCAGTTCCACCGGAAAATTCAGGTCGCGCACCATCTTCTTCAGCACCGCAACCTGCGCCGCATCCTTCTGCCCAAAGAACGCCTTGTCCGGCCCGACGATATGAAAGAGCTTCGCCACCACCGTTGCCACGCCGCGAAAAT
Source organism: Acidobacteriaceae bacterium (assembly GCA_050746465.1). GTDB lineage: Bacteria > Acidobacteriota > Terriglobia > Terriglobales > Acidobacteriaceae > Silvibacterium. The sequence continues at coordinate 894 of JBOGMA010000305.1, read as the reverse complement.
GCCCCGGACGCGACGCCCCATCCAGCCGATCGCTCACGCCCTCGAAATCCACAAACGTGCGTGCGCCAGACCCATACATCTCCTCGGCAGTTGGGGCAAACACCACGTCCACACCCTCGCGCTGGAGCGCCGCGCAATCCGCCTCAAACGTCCGCGGATACTTCGCGAAATCCTCATTCGGAGCAAACTGCGTCGGGTTCACAAAAATCGAGACAACGACGACATCGCAGACAGCCTTCGCCGCCCGAACCAGCGACAGATGCCCCTCATGCAACGCCCCCATCGTCGGAACAAACCCAATGCTCCGCTCACCGGTCCGCAATGCACTTACAGCAGCGCGAGTTTCAGCAATAGTCAGAACGATCTGCAACGTCGATCTCCCGATTCATGAAGGCCCAAATCCATCGAGGAACAGTTCTGGATATCGCCTACGCAGCATCCGCCGAGACCAGCGGGAGCGGCCCACAACTCTTAACTTACCGAAGGCGCGGAGCGCGTGTGCCTGGACGGCGAGTCCGCGTGATAGCTCTCTGCGTCCGAGGGGAATGCGCGCTCCTCCACATCCCGCACATAACCTTCAATGGCGGAGCGAAAGAGCGCTGCAGCGTCGCCATAACAGCGGACGAACTTCGCTGGCGGGGTGAAACTCAGGTTCACCATGTCGTGAAACACAAGAATCTGCCCATCGCAATCGGGCCCCGCGCCTATCCCAATCGTCGGAACACCCACTTCCGACGTAATCCTCGCCGCAACCTCGCGCGGCATTCCTTCCAGCACGATCGCCGAAACCCCGGCGGCCTCCAGCATCCGCGCATCGCGCGTCAGTTCCTCGGCCGCCGACTGCGTTTTCCCCTGAACCTTATACCCGCCCATCCGATGCACCGACTGCGGCGT